>CANGMV010000010.1 GCA_947454745.1 Bacteroidota bacterium
ATAGCCCCTTCATACTCTGCAATAGCAATCACTTTTGCACCATGCTCTCTAAAAAATTTAGCGGTGTAGTAACCTACATTTCCTAACCCTTGAACTATGACATTTTTATTTTCAATACCTACTGTTAAACCCGCTTTTGCCATTACATCGGGCATTAAACAAACTTCTCTTACACCATAAAAAACACCTAAGCCAGTGGCTTCTTTACGGCCTCTAACGCCGCCTAATGAAATCGGCTTGCCGGTAACACAACCAGCTGCATCTATCTCACCTGGCTTTAAGGATTGGTAAGTATCCACAATCCATGCCATTTCTCTTTCGCCAGTTCCGTAGTCCGGAGCAGGCACATCAATACCAGGACCTATAAAATTTTTCTTCACTAATTCTGAAGTGTATCTTCTTGTAATTTTTTCCAATTCATACGGACTTAAAGATCTTGGGCTAATTTTAATACCACCCTTCGCACCTCCAAAAGGCACATTCACAATTGCACACTTGTAAGTCATTAATGCTGCTAGCGCCATTACCTCGTCCTGATTCACAGCAAGACTAAAACGAATACCTCCTTTACATGGTGATTTGTGCTGCGAGTGTTGCACTCTATAAGCCTCAATCACTTCAATACGACCGTCATCCATTTTAACGGGAAAACGCATACTATAAATGCTATTACACGCTTTAATTTGTTCTAATATACCTGTCTCCCATTTTGTATATTTTGCTGCTTTATCAAAACTTCTTTCAACACTCTGAAAAAAACTATACGCTGTTTCCGCTGACATAATATTCCTATTTAAATTGAATAATAATTTAATTACTTTTCTAATTGACTTAATTTCTTATCAATACTTGCGACATAAATAAAAAGGCCGATTAAAATAATAGACACAATGGTCATCACTAAATAAATTTTACCATTTTGTACCATGATACCTTCATTATTTGTGACTTGTGTTTGTAATAAGTTGAACATATGAATAAGATTAAATGATTTAATAAATTATAAAAGACCTTCTTTCTTTAATTGTAACAATTGAATACGAATGCGAATAGTTGCGATCCATACGCCCAATAAAGTCCACCCAATTACAGCAGGATAAAAAACAGTTCGCATGCTTGCAGTCATATCTTTTCCATTCATACCTGGATTCCCTTCACTACCCTGTCCTCCAGGATGTAATGATTCAGTAAGTCGTGGAAGAATCCAAAGGGTTGGAAATAACATAAAGAAGGAGAAGATATTATACACTGCTGATAAACGCGCGCGTTTTTCGATATCTAATAAACTTCCTCTCAAAACAAAATAGGCAAAGTAAATAAGCAAGGCAATAGCCGCACCATTTTGTTTAGGGTCGCCCACCCAAGGACTTCCCCATTGGTAGTTCGCCCAAAAAGCACCCGTAATAATACCTAAAGTGCCAAACACTAAACCCATTGAGGCATATGCAAAAGAATATACATCATGTACTAAATCCCCAGATCTTAAATATTTTACTGCGTATACTAATGAAACAAATAACAAAATCATCATTCCAAACCACATGGGTACATGGAAAAAGAAATTACGAATGGACTCTTTCATTCGATCGTCTAACTTGGGAACTTTAACTAAAAACCCATAGGTACATGTATACAATAACAATACAAATGACAATACTTTCCACCATTTAGCTCTTAGCATAATTAATTGTTTTAAACCAAGTTGCACTTAAACTAACAATTGTTTGCAAACATACTCAATTTTGCAATAAAATTTCCTTTTAAGCACAAATACTTGTTCCACAAATTTACTGCTAATGTTGTACATTTGCGTCCATAATTTTCATGCCGTAACATGAAGCGAACTGCCCCGTAAGGCTGTAGTAAACTTAATGTGGCTATCATCTTAAATAATAGACACAAATGAAACTTTCACAATTTAGGTACGATCTTCCTTTAAACCTGATCGCACAGTATCCAACCAAACGTAGAGAAGACAGTAGATTGATGGTAGTAAACCGTCAAAATGGTCACATGGAAAACCGTAATTTCTCTGATTTATTAGAGTATTATGATGACAAAGACGTTTTTGTAGTGAATAACACCAAGGTATTCCCTGCTAGAATGTATGGTCGTAAGGAAAAAACAGGTGCTAAGATTGAGGTATTCTTATTAAGAGAATTAAACAAGCCCAACCGTTTATGGGATGTAATTGTTGATCCCGCAAGAAAAATTCGTGTAGGAAACAAATTGTATTTTGGAGAAAACGAAGAATTAGTAGCTGAAGTTATTGATAATACTACTAGCCGTGGCCGTACGATTCGTTTTTTATGGGAAGGCGACGACGAAGGCTTCAAGAAAATGTTAGAGTTTTTAGGAGAAACTCCTTTACCTAAATACATTAAGCGTAAGCCTGATGAAGAAGATAAAGATAGATACCAAACCGTATATGCAAAGCACGAAGGTGCCGTTGCAGCACCTACAGCAGGACTTCACTTTAGTAAAGAATTAATTAAGCGTGCCGAAATTATTGGCATTCGTTTTGCTGAAGTAACCTTGCATACAGGATTAAGTACTTTCCGCCCAATTGAAGTTGAAGATTTAAGCAAACATAAAATGGATGCTGAATATTTTAAAATTGATGAAGACGCTTGTCGCATTATTAATACTGCAAAAGAAAACAATCGTCGTGTTTGTTCAATTGGCACTACTGCAATGCGTGCGATGGAAAGCAGCGTAACTGCTCAACGTTTATTAAAACCAGCAGAAGGTTGGACAAATCATTTTATCCACCCTCCTTATAACTTTAATATTGCAGATAGCTTAGTTACCAATTTCCACTTGCCTAAAACAAGTTTATTAATTATGACTTGTGCTTTTGCAGGTTATGAATTAGCAATGGAAGCATACAAAAAAGCCATTAAAGATAAATACCGTTTCTTCTCTTACGGAGACGCGCTCCTTTTCATTTAATTGCATGTAACGACCTAATAAAAAAAGGCCTCGATGAATTCGAGGCCTTTTTTTTATCGCATGATTATAAATTAAATAATCCTTTATTTACTAATTGCAAGGTTTTTGTTTTGTAAGCACTTGGCAATAACAAGGAAATATTATGTGGGCTGCCACCATAGCTTACCATTGTTACAGGTACTTCATTGATAGCATCAAATAACTTCTTTAAAATTGCATCCGTTTTGGCAATTTCATTTCCTACAATGGAAACAATGGTCTGGTCTTTTTCTACTTCAATGGAAGCAAAATTACTTAGCTCTTCAATGATCTCTGACAAATGCAAATCACTATCAATTGTAACAGAAACAGCTACTTCCGATGTAGTGATCATGTCAATGGGTGTTTTGTATTTTTCAAACACTTCAAATATTTTTCTTAAAAATCCATAAGCCAATAACATTCTGCTACTCTTAATTTTTACAGCAATAATGCCATCTTTAGCGGCTACTGCTTTCACTCCTACTGTACCTGCTTCTTTTTTAATAACAGTGCCTGCAGCAGAAGGCTCCATAGTATTCAATAATTTCACAGGAACATTTTCCTGTTGTGCTGGCCAAATACAAGTTGGATGCAAAATTTTCGCACCAAAATATGCCAACTCTGCAGCTTCATCAAAACTTAATTGCTCAATAGCAACTGTTTTGTCTACTAAACGCGGATCATTATTATGCATGCCATCAATGTCGGTCCATATTTCACAAACCGACGCTTTCACTGCAGCTGCAATTAATGAAGCCGTGTAATCACTTCCCCCTCTTTTTAAATTATCTACTTCACCTTTTGCATTTCTACAAATATATCCTTGTGTTATAAATAATTTTTTTGTTGGATGTGCCGCTAAAACCGCTGCCAACTTTTCTCTAATAACGAGCAAATCTGGTTCATCATTAGCATCCAAACGCATAAACTCTAATGCAGGAATTAATGCGTGTTCAATATTTTCTTGTTCTAAATACAAGGAGAATAATTTTGTACTCATCAATTCACCTTGGGCTAAAATATCTCTATTTAATGCGTCGCTCAATGATATTCTTTGTGTGATTTTTAAGAATTCAAAATGCTCATCAATAATTGAATTTGCCTTTGCCCTTAAAGTTTCTGATTTTAATAAATCAAGAATAAATGCACGATAATGTTTTTCTAAAGTTTCAATTTGATTCGTCGCACCCGCTTTATCTGACTTTGCTAAAAAATCACTTATCCCAACCAATGCATTTGTCGTTCCACTCAATGCACTTAATACTACAATCGTAGGTTCAGCGTCTCTTGTAATTAATTGAGACACCTGATGCATGCGCTCTGGCTTTCCAACACTGGTGCCACCAAACTTCATTATCTTCATAAACAATAATTATTATTCAAATTTATAAGAGCCTCAAAGGTAAAAAGTAAATCGGAAAACACATGTTAGTCTTCCTTAAAATGCAGGCATTTATACAGCATCGAATGGCAACGCAAACTTATCCGCCAAGCCCCTTAAATCCTTTACCACATCAGATACCAACGGAATGCCATTTTTCATGCGTTCACCCTCCATGCTCCTTTCAATATCTCCAGCCACATATACTTTGTCGTGCCCTGCTGCTGGTTTTGCATTTCTGAATCGGTTTAACCAAATATCCATATTAGATTTAAAATCCGATGCAGGTCGGAAAGCATCAATTCGCATGGCTCCTAAAAAATGACCTAGCCCTTCCCCTGGCATATTTTCAGGCATAGGGACATAAGCCGGAAAAGGAGGTGCCCATGGGCCAAAGCTTGCCCCACTTAAAACAGCACTAAATATATCTACAATACTTCCTAACGCATATCCTTTATGACTACCTAATTCTTTTTCGGAACCTAATGGAAGCAACGCCCCTCCTTGTTTTAAAATATGGGCATCATTACTAGGATTCCCTGCTGCATCCTGCGCCCAACCTGTTGGAATGGATTCATTTTTTCGCTGTGCTATTTCTAATTTACCATTCGCTGCAGTTGTTGTTGCAAAATCGGCAACAAATGGCGCTTCATTACCTGCAGGTACCGCCACAGCAATAGGATTAGTGCCTAACATTTTTTCTGCTGCATATGTTGGTGCAACGAGCGCACTCGCATTAGTCATTGCCATCCCAATCATATCTGCGGACAATGCCATCATTGCATGGTATCCTGCAATCCCAAAATGATTGCTATTTTTCACACTCACCCATCCTGTTCCTACTTGTGTTGCTTTGTCCATCGCAATTTGCATAGCCCTAGGGGCAACTACGAGTCCCAATCCTTTATCTCCATCTACAACCGCCGTAGAAGGTGTCTCATGTATTATTTTAATATTGGGTGTGGCGTTAATTCTTCCTGCTTCCCATAACCGAACATAACCCACTAAGCGTGCAATACCATGGCTATCAATTCCTCTTAAATCGGCCGACAACAAAACACTTGTTGCAATACTTGCGTCCTCGTTGGAACATCCCATTTTCAAAAAAACATTCAACGCAAATGAATACAATAGTTGATAGGAATATACTTTGTCGTTCATAAATTAATTTTCAATAAAAGATTATCTGCAGCGGAATGCTACATCAAATTGCTAGTACAAATTTACGCATAAAAAAAAGGTGTGCCGAAGCACACCTTTATAAATTTTAGTGACATTCCACTAGAATGGTAAATCATCTGCCATCGATGCATCATCACTTGCAGCTGCATTTGGCGTGTAAGTGGCACCAGCGCTTTGATCTGGAGCTGGACTATCACCACCATTTGCTCTACCACCCAATAATTGAACCGATGCAATACGCAATGTTAATGAAGCGCCATTACGACCATCAGCAGTAGTATACGTTCTTACATCAGGTGTACCTTCAACATACACTTGGGTTCCTTTTTTTAAATAAGGTGCTACGGCAGTTCGATCTGTCCAATAAGAACAATCCACCCAGGTAGTTCTGTCTTTTTGATTGCCTTGAGCATCTTTAAAACGTTCTGTATGCGCAACATTAAAGTTGATTACAGACTTGCCATTCACATTGTTTACTTGAGCATCTTTGCCCAAATTTCCGATTACTTGTAACTTGATCATTTTCTTAAATTTTGTCGTTATATGGCAGTGAAGATAGTATTTTTCGTTTTTCGACACCAAAAATGGGCAACCCATTTACCCCCAAAATGAAAAACTTAACAAAATAAGTTAGTTTTGTGCTAAGCCAACTTTTAACTGGCCAAAGACTATGAGTAAAAAAGGTAAGGTTTTAGTCGCTATGAGCGGCGGAATTGACAGTACAGTCGCAGCCCTTATGCTGCATAATGAAGGTTACGATGTGGTGGGCATCACCATGAAAACCTGGGATTATTCCACAAGCAATACAAATGGCAAAGAAACAGGATGTTGTAATATAGACTCCTTTAACGATGCAAGATTAGCTGCTGTAAACAACGGCTTCCCCCATTATATATTAGACATTAGAGAAGAATTTGGCGATTTTGTCATTGAAAATTTTGTAGAAGAATATTTAGCCGGCCGCACACCCAACCCTTGTGTAATGTGTAATACGCATATTAAATGGAGGGCATTGTTAAAAAGAGCCGACGCCTTAGGTTGTGATTTTATTGCTACTGGCCACTACGCTAAAGTGCGTCAACATACCAATGGACGTTATGTCATTTCAAAAGGACTAGATGAAACGAAGGACCAGAGTTATGTATTATGGGGAGTAGATCAGGATTTATTAAGCCGTACTATTTTGCCATTAGGTGGAATGCATAAAACAGAGATCAGACAAATGGCAATAGATATGGGCTATCCCGAACTCGCTAAAAAAAGTGAGAGCTATGAAATTTGTTTTGTGCCTGATAATGATTACAGAGGATTTTTAAAAAGACGTGTAGACGGATTAGAAGAGCGTGTGAATGGAGGTTGGTTTGTGGATACGAATGGAAAAAGATTAGGAAAACATAAGGGCTATCCATTTTATACCATTGGTCAACGTAAGGGCTTAGAAATCGCATTGGGCAAACCTGCTTACGTGACAGCAATTGATCCTGTAAAAAATATTGTGGTGATTGGTGAAGAAAAAGACTTGGATTCTAATGACATGTTGGTGTCCAAAATCAATTGGATTAAATACGATCATTTGGATGGACCTACCGATTTGATGGCTAAAATAAGATACCACGACAGCGGTGCATTATGTACCCTATCGCATACTCATAATGGTGTAGAAGCTAAGTTTTATGAAAACGTTAAGAGCATTGCACCCGGACAAAGTGCTGTGTTTTACGAAGGCGATGATGTAGTGGCTGGGGGAATTATTCAAAGCGGAAGTTTACTACCAAAGCTTTCGTTATAATTAGATTGAAATTTATTCTGCAATTTTTTCGAGCAAAGCACCAAACAAAGTGTCAGCTTGTTGGTCGTATCCTTTAAAGTATTGTTGCTTGACTACTTTAAATTTACCCGTAGCTAATAATGCTTCCACATTGTTTTCATTTTCGTCCTTATAAACAGAGCAAGTTGCATAAAGTAAATGCCCATTTAGTTTTACGGTCGGAATGATGTTTTTTAATATTTGCGCTTGCAATTTTGTGTACTTGCTTAACTGAGCTTCTGTGAAATAAGCCAACTGCTCGGGTGTTCTTCCCCAGGTACCACTTCCGGAACAAGGTACATCGGCGAAAACAAAATCAAATGGTTTCTTAATATCAAAAGCTTGCGTTAAATCAATTTCTTGCACACTTGCAGGACGAATACCTGCTTCTTGTAAACGCTTATCGGCATTGAATAAAATACTTTCTCTAATATCCGATAAGTGCATTCTAATATTAGACATAGTATCGAACATTAAAATGGTTTTACCACCACTTGCAGCACAAGCATCCCATACTTGTATAGCTTGTTCCACGCTGGTTGGAACCAATTTTAATAGTTCAGCAATGGCCTGAGAATTTAAATCTTGAATCACTGCTTCCTTATTTAATTCCAATACATTTTGCAAGGAAGTAGTATTCGAAAAAGCAAATGCATTTTCTCGCACTTCTTTGAATTCGATATTTGCTGCCTGTAATTTTTGAATTACTTTTTCCTTTTGCCAAGGACGTATTCGAATAAATAATAAAGGTTGTACTTTATGCGACTGCACAAAAGCTTCCTTGTCAATTTGTTCAGAGATTTTATTAGCTAATGGAAATGCATTCATCGCATTTCTAAAATGCGCATAACATAAAGCACTAATATTTTTTCGATCCTTACTTCCATGTTTTTTATTTGCTGCAAAATATTTTTTTAAATAATTGGCAAGCGGCTCTTCCCCATGGTAAGCTGCAATTAATTTATTGGCGATATCTTCATGTACTGCGTAATGCATTACAGTTCTAATAAGCTAGCCACTGGATCCTTCCCTATTAACAATAAAGCAGGATTTTCCAATAACGCTTTTACGCGAACTAAGAATCCTACGCTCTCACGACCATCAATAATTCGGTGATCATAGCTCAAAGCCAAGTACATCATTGGTAAAATTTTCACTTCACCATTCACTGCCATTGGGCGATCTTGAATTTTATGCATTCCTAAAATAGCTGACTGAGGAATATTGATAATTGGAGTACTCATTAAGCTACCAAATACACCACCATTGGTGATGGTAAAAGTACCACCAGTTAAATCTTCGGCAGTTAATTTTGAATCTCTTGCCTTGCCAGCTAAAACAATTACATTTTTCTCAATCTCCGCCATACTTAAACTTTCTACATTTCTGATTACAGGAACCGTTAAGCCTCTTGGTGTACTTACTGCAATACTAATATCAGCATAGTCATGGTATAATAATTGATCTCCGTCAATAAATGCATTCACTGTTGGCCACTCTGTTAAAGCAATAGCACATGCTTTTGCAAAGAAGCTCATAAATCCTAAGTTCACGCCATGCGCTTCCTTAAACTTATCTTTAAATTGTTTTCTTATTTGCATAATCGCAGTCATGTCTACTTCATTAAATGTAGTTAACATGGCCGTGGTATTTTTTGCTTCTACCAATCGACGACTAATTGTTTTTCGAAGGTTACTCATTTTCTCAGGACGCACATTGCGAGAAAATAATTCCTGTCCAGCAAACTGAATTTTTCCAGGATTGTTTAATGCATCTAATACATCTATCTTGGTAATTTTACCAGCATACCCACTTGCTTTAATTTGCGAAGCATCCACTTTTTTATCTGCGATAATTGCGGCAGCAACTGGTGTTGTTTTGATATTATTAGGAACAGATGTAACTGGTGCTTGTGTTGATGCAGCTGTTGCTGGAGTAGCAGGCACTGGAGTAGCAGCAGGCGTTTCAGCTTGAGCAGGCTTCGCAGCGGTCTCATCGATATCTGCTAATACATCTCCAATTAAAATACTATCTCCTTCCTTTGCTTTATGAAACAAAATGCCTGCTTGTTCAGCATTCACTTCGAAAGTAGCTTTCTCACTTTCTAATTCCGCAATTACTTCATCACGGTCTACCCATGCTCCTTCGGCCTTTGTCCATTTTAACAAAGTCACTTCTGTTATTGACTCTCCTACCGTTGGTACTTTTATTGAAATCATACTATTATTTTTATGCTAATTATTATATCGAAAACGCTGTTGTAATTATATCAGCTTGTTCTTTTGCATGTACTTTCATGTAGCCAGTTGCAGTGGATGCACTTGACTGTCTACTGATCACACCAAATTTGATTGCTTTTAAATTCATTTGTAAAAAACTTGCAGCTCCCATATTTTGAGGCTCTTCCTGTACCCAGAACCAAACGGCTTTGCCATACTTTTGTTGCAAAGCTGTAATTTGATTTACAGGCAAAGGATACAATTGTTCTAAGCGAACAATGGCAACATCATTTCTGTTTTCTGTTTTTTGCTTCTCTGCTAATTCATATGAAATTTTACCAGAACAGAATAATACTTTTTTCACTTGAGCAGGATCCGCAACAAAACTATCATCAATCACTTCCTTAAATCCACCCGATGTTAAATCCTTCATATCACTAAAGGTCCAAGGACTTCTCAGATTTGCTTTAGGTGAAAAATTAATCATTGGCTTACGGAAATTCCAAGTTAATTGACGTCGCAATGCATGGAAAAAGTTTGCAGCCGTTGTAATATTGGTGATGATCATATTCTGCTCGGCACATAATTGTAAATATCTTTCCAAACGTGCACTACTATGTTCAGGACCTTGTCCTTCATAACCATGCGGCAATAACATCACCACTCCATTTTGTCTTTGCCATTTTTGCTCTCCTGCAGCAATAAATTGGTCAATAATAGTTTGTGCACCATTAGAGAAATCTCCAAACTGCGCTTCCCAAACTACCAAGGCTTGCGCGTTGGCTAATGCGTAACCATATTCAAAACCCAATACACCATATTCACTTAATAAGGAATTGTATACTCTGAAAGGTTGTTGATTTTGTGCAATCTGATCGAGTCTGCAATATTGTGCATTCGTATTTTCGTCAAATAAAACTGCATGACGATGACTAAATGTACCACGCTTCACGTCCTGTCCGCTCATTCTTACCGTCTTTCCTTCAGATAAAAGAGAAGCATAAGCCATCAGTTCACCAGTAGCCCAATCAACTTTATTTTCCGACTCGAATAATTTTATTTTTTCTTGAATTAATTTCTCCACTTTTTTTAATGGCGTAAATCCTTCTGGCCATTTCATTAAAGCGTTGAAAATATATTTTGCTTTGTCCTCACTAATACTCGTATCGGGAGAAGATTCAAAATCGGCTGGGGTTGCTTTTTGCATTGCTTTCCACGCCAATTCTGGAGCCTGGTATTTATACGGTAATGGATTTTGTTTTACCTCATCCAAACGTGCTTGTAAATCCGACCAAAACTTTTGCTCCATTTCTTTCGCCAAGTTTTGTGCATCTCCTGTTCCGGTTTGCAATAAAAATTCTACATAGGTTTCTCTTGGATTCTTATGTTGCTCAATTAATTTATACAATTGAGGTTGTGTATATTTAGGATCATCACCTTCATTGTGTCCATGCTTTCGGTAACAAACCATATCTACAAATATATCTGAATGATAAATTTGTCGGTATTTGGTAGCAATCACAACTGCTTTGTAAACCGCTTCGGCATCATCTCCGTTTACATGTAATACAGGTGCTTGCACCATCGCAGCAACCGATGTACAATAGTTCGCACTACGTGCATCATCAAAATCGGTAGTGAAACCAATTTGATTGTTAATTACAAAATGAATAGTACCACCCGTTCTATATCCGTGCAAGTCACACATTTGTAAAATCTCATACACAATACCTTGTCCTGCAACAGATGCATCACCGTGAATTAAAATAGGCAATACTTTATTGAAATTAGCTTCGTACAATACATCTGCCTTCGCACGCGCAAACCCAAGAACTACAGGGTCAACTGCTTCCAAGTGTGAAGGGTTTTGCATTAATTTTAAATGCACTTGCTTTTTTGAAATCGTTTCAACTTCCGAGCTATAACCCATATGGTATTTTACATCACCACTACCCATGGTTTGATCCAACACAGCAGTTCCTTCGAACTCACTAAAAATTTGCTCATAGGTTTTACCCATGATATTTGCTAGCACATTTAAACGACCTCTATGCGCCATACCAATTACTACTTCCTCAACACCATTATCTGCACCTATATTGATAATTGCATCTAATGCTGCAATAGTTGCCTCTCCTCCTTCTAATGAAAAACGTTTTTGACCAATATATTTTGTGTGCAAGAACTTCTCGAAGATCACACCTTGATTTAATTTTTCAAGAATGCGTCTTTTTTGATCTAATGAAATTGGATCCGAAAAATTATTTTCCATTTCATTTGTTAACCAATCTACTTTAGTTTGGTCTGAGATGTACTTATATTCAATACCAATGTTTTTTGCATATGCGTTTTGCAAATGCGCAATAATATTTTGTAAACTGGTTGCCCCTAAGCCTAATAAATTTCCAGCATAAAAATTGGTTTGCAAATCAGCCTCGGCCAATCCAAAAAAATGCAAATCTAAATTCGCTTGTCGATCTTTTCTTTCTCTAATTGGATTGGTCTTCGCAATTAAATGTCCTTTATTACGATATCCTAATATTAATCGATAGACATTAATTTCTTTATTCCAATTAATGTCGCTTGCATTTGATGAGCTTACAACATTTGTGCTGTTTGTTGAGGTGGATTGACTCACTCCATTTTGAAGAGCGAAATCGAAACCCTCAAAAAACTTTTTTAAATCAGGGTCAACAGACGCTGGATCATTAACAAATTGCTGATACATCCCTTCGATATATGATGGATGTGAGTTGGTGATATAGGAGAAATCCTTCATTAGATTGCTTTCTTTATATATGATTCTTGGAGGGCAAATATCGGGTTAAATGATTGATTTTAAAGGAAAAAATTCGCAAAAAAGAAAGCATTTTAAATAGTTTTCGTATTTCAAAAACATTCAAATTATCGACATTCACCTCGTTTTTACCTATGAGACCAAGATTTTACATAAATTACTGATTATCAATACTTTAAATAGTTTTTGTATTTTTTTTCATTTTAATTTTAATTATTAGGCATCTTCCCTTACCTTTGCCCTCCTGAAAATTAATTAGTACATGGCAAATCATTCGGCTACCAAAAAAGATGTAAGACAAGCAACTAAACGTCGCGATAGAAACCGTTATTACGGTAAAACAACACGTAATGCAATTCGTGATTTAAAAAC
>CANGMV010000011.1 GCA_947454745.1 Bacteroidota bacterium
AAATCAAACTAAGTGTACCCAATGCTTCTGCAAATAGCAGAGGTTTAATTACTTCTGCTGACTGGAATACTTTTAATGATAAACAAGCATTATTGAAAATTGGTTCAGGAATTGCAATTGATAATAATAATACAATTTCGGCTACAGCTTTAACTACAAGCAATTTAGCGACCAATGCAGGTATATTAAACACTCAATTAGCGCATAATACAATTCAATTAGGTGCAACTGTAATTGATTTAGGTGCGACTGCTAATACAATTTCGGGATTAGCATCTGTAACTGCGTCCAATTTCATTGGTGAATTAACAGGTAATGCTAGTTCTGCAACAAAATTGATCACTGAACGAAAAATTTATGGTAATAATTTTAATGGCACACAAGATCTTGATCAAGTAATTGCTCCAGAATTTGGAGGTACTGGTGTGAATAATAACGGAAAGACTATTTCACTTGGTGGAAATATTTCTACAGCCGGTTCTTTGTCTTTTACAGGGGCTAACAATACTATTTTTAATACAATTGGTGCTACGAATTTAGTCTTACCTACTACAGGAGCGCTTGCTACAGTGGAAGGTGTAGAAGCATTCAGAAATAAAACAATTAATGGTATTACACCAATAAGTCAAGCGAAGGGCTTTACTATATCTGGAGGTACGGACTCAAAAACTTTAACAATTCTTGAGCATACAACATTAAAAGGTGATAATACAGGAGATCAAACGATTGTCCTTACAGGTGATATTACTGGTTCGGGTACGGGTACATTTAGCACAACTATCTCAAATGCTGCTGTAAATAATAGCAAGTTGGCTGATGGGTCGGTAAATGATAGAGTTTTAGCAGGTGAAATTTCTGATTCAAAATTAAGTACGATTACAAGTGCTGGTAAAATTGCAAATTCTGCAACTACTGCAACTTCTGAAAATATTTTAAATTCAATTGTAAGTAGAGATGCATCTGGAAATTTCATGGCAGGTACTATTACTGCTAGTTTAAATGGTAATGCTAAGACTGCTACAAATTTGCAAACACCAGTAAGTATATATGGCAATACATTTAGCGGAACAGAAAGTATTGCAACTGTATTAGCTCCAATTTATGGTGGAACAGGTGTGAATAATGGAGATAAAAAAATTACTTTAGGAGGAAATATTTCAACCGAAGGAGAATTTAAATTAAATGGTGCAAATACTTTGACAATTGCTACACTTGGATCAACAAATATTACATTGCCAACTTCTGGCACAATATCAACCTTGACTGGAACTGAAACGTTGACTAATAAAACATTAGTAGATGTCACTTTAACTGGCATGCCTACTGCGCCTACACCATTAGAAAATGGAAGTCCATTTCAAGTTGCCAATAAAGCATTTGTAGCTGCAAGTATTGCTAGCGTTACAGGAGCTGCAGTAACAAATTTGTCAAATACTACTCAAACAGCTTTAAGTGACAAGGAAGACAAAGTCAATAAAGTAAATACAGCTATTACAAAAAGTGCCACGTATTCAGATTTGGAATATCCTACTGTAAATTCAATAAGATCATATGTAGATTTAACTGTAGGTGGTAGTGTAACGCCAGAAGCAACAGCTACAGAGTTTGGAAAAATTATGTTAGCGGGTGATTTAAGCGGAACTGCTACAGCTCCAATTATAAATACAGTTGGTGGTGTAAATGCTTCAACAATCGCTCAAGTAGTAGGTAAGGTTGAAAATGCGACTTCTGCAAACTTTGTATTTGCTGGCCCAGCTAATGGATCAAATGCTGCACCTGCATTTAGAAAGTTAGTGGCGGATGATATACCTTCAGGAAGTAATTTTTACATTGCTAATGCTACTAGTTTTCAATCAGGTGCTAGTTTTAATATTGGTGGATCTGGTGAAGTTGGTTCACTTAAAGTAAATGGTAAAACAGTAACTGTAAATGATAATGCAATTATTAGTGGATCAAATACAGGAGATCAAAATATTTCAATTAGAGGAGATATCACTGCGAATGCAAGTACGGGTGTATTAAGTGCAACGATAAATGATTTGGCAATTACAAATAATAAATTAGCAGAGTCTACAATTGGATATTCAAAAATCCAAAAGGTAACTGCTGGTAAATTATTGGGTAATAAATTAACAACGGATGCTAGTGTTGGTGAAATAACTATCGGTTCAGGCTTGAACCTTGGGACAGATGGTATATTGTCTGCAAATGGTTTAGGCGGTACTGTGACTAATGTATTATTTAACTTTACAAATACTGGTAATGTATTTAATAGTTCAGTAACAAATAGTTCTACTACTCCACAAATTAATTTAAACATTCCATATGCTACAACAACTAATAATGGTTTAATAAATTCAACTGACTGGAATACATTTAACAATAAACAAGGGGCTATTAGTTTCACAACGAATGGTTCCAATGGGGCTGCTACTTTTACAAACAATGCTTTAAATATACCAACCTACACATTGGCAGGATTAGGCGGTATTGCTAAGAAAAACCCTATTACAGCAGGAACTAAACAATTAGTAAGCTTTGATGCCGACGGATTAGTATCTGAAGGTTTTGCGGCTACAACTGACAATATCAATCCAGCAGGGGATAGATTGTATGTGACTGCTGCACAATCTGGAGTACTTTCAAATACTTCGGGTATCAATACTGGGGATCAAACAATTTCAGTAATAGGGGACATCTTTGCAGCTGGTTCAAAAGGAGAATTAAACGCAACCATTAACAATGGCGCAGTTAGTTTTGCTAAAATTCAAAATATAACAGCAGCTAGATTATTAGGAAATCCAACATCTGATCTTAAGAATGCTTCTGAAATTTTATTAGGTACAGGTTTGAGCTTCAATGGTCAAACGCTTAATGCTACTGGAGGAACAATTACTGAAGTTAAAAAGTTAAACATTACAAATACTGGTAATGATATAAGCTCAAGCGTTACTAATGGAACTACTATCCCAGAGTTAACTTTAAATATTCCTACCGCTTCAACTACTGCAAGTAAAGGATTATTAAGTAACACTGATTTTGATAAGTTTTCTGCAAAACAAGATGCATTAACTACGACTCAATTAGGAGTATTTTCAAATACAACTGGCATTAATACAGGCGATCAAAGAATTTCTATCAATGGCGACATTACCGCGAATGCAAGTACGGGAGTATTAAGTGCTACGATTAATGACTTGGCAATAACATACAATAAAATAGCAGAGTCGGCTGTTGGATATTCGAAAATTCAAAAGGTAAATGCTTCAAGATTATTAGGTAATCCTTTAGCTAGTCCTTCTGATGTTTCAGAAATTCAAATTGGTACTGGACTTAGTTTAAGTTCAAATGGTATTTTGACTGCAAATGGCTCTGGTGGTACAGTAACTGGTTTATTATTTAATGTAACCAATGATAATAGTATTGGAACTTCTATTATTGGATCAGTGACAGCTAGTAGCACAACTCCACAAATCAATTTAAATATTCCTAATGCAACTGCAACTAATAATGGTTTAATTAATTCAGCTGATTGGAATACGTTTAATAATAAACAAAATACAATTTCATTAACTAACACTGGGAATAACGGTAGTGCTACTCTAATCAACAATACACTAAATATTCCAACATATACCTTAGCTGGATTAGGCGGTATTGCTAAGAAAACTGCAATCACTGCGGGTACTAAACAATTGGTTAGCTTCGATGTGGATGGTCTAGTGACTGCAGGATATGAAGCAACTACTACCAATATTAATCCAATAGGGGATAGATTGTACGTAACGGCAGCACAAGCAGGTGTGCTTTCAAATACATCTGGAACAAATACGGGAGACCAAAACATATCTATTACTGGTGATATAACTGCGAATGCAAGTACTGGCGTTTTAAGTGCAACAATTAATAATGGTTCGATTACAACCAATAAGTTATCTAATGCGAATGTTACATTTGAGAAAATCCAAAATATCAGTGCAGGCAGATTATTAGGTAATAAGTCAAACTCGACTGGTACTGTTGGTGAAATTGAATTAGGAAATGGTATTGCGTTTGATGTTAACGGTAAATTGTCTGCAACAGGTACAGGAGGAACAGTAACAAGTTTGAATCCAATTACGATAAATGCTTCTGGCAATACGTTTTCTTCAAGTGTAATCAACGCATCTACTTCTCCAGTTTTAGGATTGACAATTCCAATTGCTTCAAATGTATCAGATGCTGGTTTATTGAGTAAAGCAGATTTCAATATATTTACAGGGAAGCAAGATGCATTAGTAAGTAACCCGGGGTCAGGTATAGCTCTTAATGGAAGTAATATTTCTGTTGCCAGTTTAACTTCTAGTAATCTAGCTAATAACGCTGGTATTACAAAAGATCAAATAGCTGATAACTTTATTAATATCGGGAACACGAAATTAGTTTTAGGTACTACAACTAATTCAATAACTGGATTGTCTTCTGTAACTGCAACTAATTTTATTGGTGACTTAACAGGTAATGCAACCAATGTATCGGGTATAGTATTAGGAGCAAATGGCGGTACTGGACATAATAATGGCTCTAATACAATTATACTAGGGGGCAATTTGAATACTTCTAGTTCATTTACTACTCAAGGAGGAAGTGCATTGACTTTGGTAACAACAGCAGCTACTAATATAACATTGCCGACTACAGGTACTTTAGCTAATACTACTTTTGTAACAGATGCAATAAAATCTGCGGCAGTAACTGATGCGACTAATTTAGTAAAAGGAATCGTTAAGTTGACTAATGATTTAGGTGGTACAGCTGATGCGCCTCAGGTTATGAGTATTGGTAATGGAACTTTAAGCTTTGATCGCATTAATACTTCAAATAATAAAATTGAAAATGCCACTTCATCTAATACAATCAATCAAATAGTTGTTAGAGATGGAACTGGTAATTTTTCAGCTGGTTCAATTACTGCGGCTTTGAATGGTAATGCAAAAACTGCTACTAATTTACAAACTCCTGTGAGTATTTACGGTAATACATTTAGTGGAACTGAAAGTATTACAACTACATTATCTCCAGTATATGGAGGTACTGGAGTAAATAACAATAGTAAAACTATTACATTAGGGGGTAATTTATTAACAGCTGGTGCATTCACAACAGTAGGTGCAAATTCATTGATATTAAACACAACAGGAGCTACTTCAGTCACGTTACCTACAAGTGGAAAATTGGCAACTTTAGATGGTGTTGAAACTTTCACTAATAAATCTTCTGCGACTATACTACAGCCTGGAGATAGTACTCAAGGAATAGCCACAACAGCTTTTGTAACTAGAGCAATAAGTTCAGTAAATTCTAGTACAACAACATCTTTGGCAGCTAAACAGGATGCAATCCAGGAAGTTTCAGATGAGACTGGGGTAAATTTGCCAGCAATTATAACTACAACATCAACATTTACACTTTCACAACAACCATCTCCTAAGTCAAAAGTTAAAATGTACATAAACGGTATTAGAATTAGTAATGCAGCATATTCAATTCCTTTAAATAGTAAAAGTGTAACATATACTCCTTCCTCCAATGGCAATTATGCAATTCAGCCTAATGATAGAGTTCAATTTGATTATTTCTATTAATTGATTTTTAAAATGATTTAAACTAAAAATGAAAAGCATAAATAAAGCATATAATATTAGTACAATTAGATCGAAATTAATTTTCGTTCTGATTATAGAGTTATTGTGCATATATCAAGTGAATTCACAAACATCTACGGGTTTTGGAAATATTACAATAAATACAACTGCAACCGATCCTACTAAAGGTAAATGGACAACAGTTGGTACAGTTAGTACTTTTGTTCCATTACTTAATGGTAGTAATGTTAGTGTTTCAGATATACAATCTTATCTTACCAATGGTGATGTTATAATATCTACTTCATGTACAAAATGTGCTGAATCTGGAACTATATCTGTTACTTCTGGCATTACTTATTCTCAAATTGGATTACCAAAGTCATTTAATTTAAATGCAAATTCAAATATTTATATAAGTTCAATTATCAATTTCTCTACAAATTCATCAGGAAAAACTGGTCAAAAAACAGTTTCTATAAATTTAACTTCAAACAATGGGGATATAATTTCTAAAGGTTTAATTAATACTAATAATACATCGGGAGAAGATAGATCTGAATGCGGCAATGTTTTTTTAAAATCACAAAATGGAAGTGTGCAAGTTAATTCAGATATAAACACATCTACAAAATCAACAAATAATGGATCTTTTTGTATTGGAGGTAATCTAGAAATTTATGGAAAAAATGGAGTTACTATAAATGCAAATATAAACTGTACAAGTGAAAAATCTGGATACTTAACCATCACTGATAATAATTCTACATTATCTGCAACAGATTTCACAAATCAAGGTCAAATAAGTGGAACAATTAAAGTTGCATCTTTTGAAAAATCAGGAACTGGAATTTTTCAATTAAAAGGTGCTAATGTTTGGACTGGCAATACAACAATTAGTGGTGGAAGCTTATCACTTGGTTTAGATAATGCAGTCCCTACTTCTAGCAACTTGGTATTTAATGGAGGAGATTACAAGCCAAATGGGTATAATACAACTGTAAAAACTATAACATTGTCTGGTAGTAATAGTTCAACAGTTACATTTGATGCAGCACAATCTAGTACATTCACTTTTGATAGTCTTATTGATAATACTACACAAGCTGGCACTTATTTAACTATCAAAGGTTGGCAGGGATTTTCTCAAGCTATAGCCTTGACAAAGAATGGAGCATTAGCCTCAAAATCAATCTCGAATGATTTTGTTACCACAAATGGGGCATTGCAAAAAGTAACTAATCCTAGTGGTATTACACAATATGGTCAGATTCTTACTACTGCGATTGGAGGTTCTGGTGGTTTAAAAGGAAAACTATTTACAACAACAATAACTGCAACTGGTAGTTCAAGGATAAAAAATTTAATTCAATTTTTTAATTCAACTGATAACAAATATTATCAATCGCAAATAATATCAACCAAAGAAATTATACCTGTAAATCCGTAGCCCCCAAAAACCTCAGCCCCATGCACATCAATTTATCGTATGTAGTTACTAAAAAAGTACGTAGCTCTATTTTGGAGATAGAAATTATCGGCCAAATGGAAGGGAAGAATCAATATAAAATCATTGATTCCTATGAAAAATTGATGATGTGTGGGGATTTTGAGGGAAAGTTAAAACGGACCTGTTTATACATTGGAAATTTTCCACCTGGTGAATATTTATTTCAAATTGGGGAGTATAATAAAGAGCGTTTTTTTGTTTTAGATGTTCTGTAGTTGTAGTGTAAGAGCGCCTGGGGAGGCGCTCTTCTTTTTTTCATACACTTTAATTTCTGATAGGTCGGCCCGAAGTAATTACGGATTGAATTCTTTCCAAGGTTTTCTTTTCACCGCAAAGGCTTAAGAAAGCTTCTCTTTCTAAATCCAATAAGTATTGTTCGTTTACTAAGCTTTGTTCACTTAAATCTCCGCCACACATAACATAGGCTAATTTTTTAGCCACTAATTTATCGTGATCAGTTGCGTACCCACCACGCCACATAGCGTTTATACCTGCATATAAAGCACCTAGTGCCGATTTGCCTAATACTTTAATATCTGTTCTTTGTTGCGCTTGTGTGTAGCCTGAATTAAATAAATCTAATACTTGTTCTTTTGCTTTCGCGACTCTACGTGATTGATTTAATACAATATGATCCTGTCCTGGTCTTAGGATACCCATGCCCATGGCTTCATGAGCCGATGTGGCTACTTTAGCAGTGGCAATTTGTAAGAATCTATTTTTTAAAGTGATGGTTTCTGGTTCGTCGATATGCATTTCATCGGATGCCCTTAAAACAAATTCCTTGGTACCACCACCACCTGGTATCACACCAATACCTAATTCTACTAAGCCAATATAGGTTTCGGCAGCAGCAGCAATGGTATCAGCATGCAAGCTCATTTCACAGCCACCACCTAAGGTTAATCCATGAGGTGCGATACCAACTGGAATAGAAGAGTAGCGTACACGCATCATACTATTTTGAAAAGTACGAATGGCCATATCCAATTCTTCATAATCCTGTTCAATTGCTAACATAAAAATCATACCTACGTTGGCGCCAGCACTAAATAAATTGCCTTCATTGGCAATTACTAATCCATTGTATTTTTCTTCGGCAATGGCAATAGATTTATTCAATCCTTCTAATACTTCGCCACCAATACTATTCATTTTGGTATTCCAACTAAATCCTGCAACACCATCACCAATGTCTACTAAGTTACAAGCTGCATTTTTCCAAATGGTTTTTTCTTTATGATTCGATAAAATAATAAAGGACGCTGCACCTGGAATGAGTTTATAATCCTGCGAAGCCACATCATAATAATATCTTTTTCCTTCCTTCACTTGATAAAAGGATAATCCTTTGCTAGCCATGGTTTCAGCCCATGGAGCAATCGCTACACCTGCAGCCTTCATTTCCTCAATCACTTTGCTAACTCCTAATGCATCCCAGCTTTCAAATGCGCCAATCTCCCAACCAAAGCCTGCTTTAAGGGCATCATCTACACGATATAATTCATCACTAATTTCAGGAATGCGGTGACTGATATAAGAAAATAATGCATGGTGAAATTGACGAACAAATTCACCGCCTTTGTCGGTGCCTGCATACAAAGCTTTTAAACGTTCAGGTAAACTTTCAATGGCTTTTGCTGCACCAATGGAAGCGAACTTTGCTTTAACACGTGGCTCGTATTCAAATGTTTTTAAATTCAGCGTTAATATTTCCTTACTCGTTGCCGTTTTTACTTTCTTAAAAAATCCTTGACCAGTTTTATCGCCTAACCAATTTTGTTCTACCATTTTCTCCAACCAAGTTGGTAAGGAAAAAATTGCTTTTGCTTCGTCGTTTGGACAATTATCGGCAACACCTTTGGCTACTTTTACTAATGTGTCAATACCCACCACATCGGCAGTACGGAAAGTGGCCGATTTAGGTCGTCCCATAATTGGGCCCGTTAAAGATTCAATTTCATCGATACTTAATTCCAATTTTTCCATGATGTGCACCACACTCATCATGCTAAAAACCCCTACACGATTGGCTATAAAGGCAGGAGTGTCTTTACATAAAACAGTCGTCTTACCTAAAAACACATCTCCGTAATGCATAAAGAAATCCACCACAGCAGGATCCGTTTTTGGAGTCGGGATCACTTCTAATAAACGCAAATATCTTGGAGGGTTAAAAAAGTGCGTTCCACAAAAATGTTTTTGAAAATCTTCACTACGTCCCTCAGCCATTAAATGAATAGGGATGCCTGAAGTATTTGAACTTACAAGGGTGCCAGGTTTTCTGTATTTTTCGACTTCGTCGTAAATTAATTTTTTTATATCCAAACGTTCTACGACCACTTCGATAATCCAATCGGCTGTTGCTAATTTTGAAATATCATCGGTAAAATTCCCAGTGGTAATTAATTTTGCAGCACCCGCGGTGTATAAAGGAGAAGGGTTCGATTTAACCGACGCAGTTAAAGAATCGTCTACTAATTTATTGCGTTCTTTTTTTACACTCGACTCTTCGGCACCTGGAGTTAATCTATCTAGCAACAAAACTTTTACACCTACTCCTGCAAAGTGACAAGCAATTCTTGAACCCATCACTCCACTACCTAGTACCACTACATTTTTAATAGAACGTTGCATAATTAAAGCGTTTGTGTAAAATTAGTTAGTTATGCAACTAATTTCAAAAAAATCTTTTCAAATTTTAGCACATTTTGGCCCTTTTTGCCATTGATTAGGCTCAAATAACCATTTAACAAAACCGGCTTGAGGGTTAAAAGGATTGCCCTACATTTGTAATATGCAAGTAGATACTAAGTTAGTGAGCCATTTAGCCCATTTGTCGAGGTTGAATGTAGCTCCTGAAAAGATGGACAAACTGGTGGCCGATATGCAGGATTTGGTTGTTTTTGTAGAACAATTAAATGCATTAGACACTAGCGGAACAGCCCCATTAATGCATATGGGAGACGCAGTAAATGTATTAAGAGCAGACGAAGTGAATGGATCTATATCAAGAGAAGCGGCTTTGCAAAATGCACCTGAATCGGACGGCGTATTTTTTAAAGTGCCAAAAGTCATTAATAAATAATTAAGTATGTCATCGGTTATACAATTAAGAGATATTCAAAAAAGCTATTTCATGGCCAACCAAGCCATTCCTGTTTTAAAGGGAATTAATTTGGACATTAACCGCAATGAATATGTTGCTTTAATGGGTCCATCGGGTAGTGGTAAAAGTACATTGATGAACATATTAGGTTGTTTGGATTCACCTACAAGTGGAACCTACAATTTAAATGGACATGACGTTAGCACAATGACCGATGATGAATTAGCAGGAATCAGAAATATTGAAATTGGTTTTGTATTCCAACAATTTAATTTATTGCCAAGATTATCAGCTGCAGAGAATGTTGCATTGCCATTGGTATATGCGGGTATTGCAAAAAAAGAAAGATTAGAACGCGCGATGGCAGCTTTAGAAAAAGTAGGTTTGGCCGATCGTAGTCATCATAAATCAAATGAATTGAGTGGTGGACAAATTCAACGTGTGGCAATTGCACGTGCGTTGGTAAACAATCCATCTATTTTATTAGCCGATGAACCGACTGGTAATTTGGATTCTAAAACATCGGTGGAGGTAATGGAATTGTTTGGTAAAATTCAAGCAGCAGGTAATACTGTTGTGTTGGTTACCCACGAGGAAGATATTGCACAGTATGCACACCGAGTGGTACGTTTAAGAGATGGTTTAATTGAAACCGATACTTTAAACAGTCATCACAAATAAGTAGTAAAATCCTTAAAAAGTAAATAACTAGTGAATAAGAAGCCTCCGAATGGGGGCTTTTTTAATGTATTGATGAACTTTATTTTATTAGTTTTGTTACAAGCTTAAGCAAGCATAAAAAAGCATCATGAAAATATATACTAAGGGCGGAGATTTAGGAAAAACATCATTAATTGGCGGGACGAGAGTGCCTAAAAGTCATATCAGGATTGAATCTTATGGAACTGTGGATGAGCTAAACTCATTTATTGGTTTATTAAGCGACTTAGTATCGGATGCGCAAGTAAAGACGATTTTGAAAGAAGTGCAGGATAGATTGTTTACAGTTGGATCTTCATTAGCATGTGACCCCGATAAGGAACCGCATTTAAAAATACCCGATTTAAAGGAAGAAGATATCATGTTTTTAGAACAGCATATTGATGCTATGAATATCGTTTTGGAACCCATGAAATCTTTTATTTTACCTGGAGGACATCAGGCTATTTCAACTGCGCATATTGCACGTTGTGTATGCCGAAGAGCAGAACGTTGGTGCGTGAATTTGCAAGAGGAAGATTTGTTTGTAGAAGCTATGGTCATTAAATACCTTAATCGTTTGAGTGATTATTTATTTGTACTTGCAAGATATATTGGGCATTTGAATGGGGTAGCGGATCAGCCTTGGAAGCCAAGAGTTTAATCTAACTAGTAACTATTTAAATAAACTGGCCATCCTTCATATGCAATGTTCTGTTGCTCATATTGGCAAGCAGTTCATTGTGTGTAACAATCAAAAAGCTTTGATTCATTTCATTTCTTAAACGAATAAATAATTCGTGAAGTGCTGCTGCATTCTCGCTATCTAAATTGCCAGTAGGTTCATCGGCAAAAATAAGTGCTGGGTTGTTTAATAGTGCTCTAGCAACTGCTACTCTTTGTTGTTCACCACCTGATAAACTATGTGGCTTTTTACCAGCTTTATCGGCTAGTCCCATAAAGTCCAATAATTCTAATGCGCGTGCTTGAACTTGTTTTTTGGAAGTTTTTGCAATCCAACCTGGAATAGAAACATTTTCTAAGGCAGTGAACTCTGGTAATAAATGGTGAAATTGAAATACAAAACCAATAGCGTGGTTGCGATAGGAAGCCAACTGCTTATTGGAAAGTTGGGTGATATTATTTCCCTCAAAAAAAACTTCGCCTTTATCGGCCTGTTCCAAGCTACTAACAATGTATAAAAGGGTGGATTTTCCCGCCCCCGAAGCTCCGACAATCGAAACTAGCTCTCCTTTTTCCAACTCCAAGGAAACCCCCTTTAGCACCTGTACAGGGCCATATTGTTTCCATATGTCCTTGGCTACTAATAGTTTTGAGGCTTGATTCATGTTACAAACCTAGTAATTCCCGTCCATTTTTAGCAAAATTTAAAGATTTGTTTACATCATGTAGAAAAAACACATTTGGTTATATCATTTATACGGCTACTTTTGCACAAAATAATACGCTATGTTTTGGACATTAGAATTAGCCAGCTATTTAGAAGAAGCTCCTTGGCCAGCT
>CANGMV010000012.1 GCA_947454745.1 Bacteroidota bacterium
GAAAGAGGCGAATCAGAAGAATGGTTTACGAGCGAAACGATTCGTTATTGCTCCATGATTGCTGTTGTGGGTTTGGGCATGTTTATATGGTATGAATTAAGTATTAAACAACCAGCGGTTAATTTGAGGGTTTTGGGTAATAGAAATTTAGCTTTCACAACCATATTTACATTCGTTGCAGGTTTTGGATTGTTTACTTCGGTGTTTGTGTACCCAGTATTAGCACAACGTATAATGGGTTATACTTCCTTTGAAACAGGTATTTCCTTATTGCCTCCTACTTTAGCAGGAGTGATCATGATGCCAATTATTGGTAAGCTCATGAGTAAAGGAGTAACTCCTATACCATTTGTGATTGTAGGATTTACCTTGTTTTCGGTGTATGCATTTTATAGTGCAGCCATGCCACCCGATGCGGGTAAGTGGGATTTTTTCTGGCCACTTTTAATTAGAGCATTTGGTATTTCAATGAGTCAACTGCCTTTAATTAATCAGGCAGTAGTTGGTTTAGAGCCTAAAGATTATGCTTCGGGTATTTCCTTAAACAATATGATTAGACAATTGGGGGGTGCTTTTGGTATTGCCATTGCCAACAATTATGTAGCGCAACAATATTTTAAACACAGAACCAACTTGATTGCCAATCTTCCAGCCGATGGGGCACAATGGAAAGAAAGAGTTGGTGCTGTTTCACAAGGTATTGCATCCAAGACAGGTGACTTTCATGGTGCAACCGAAAGAGCGTATAAGATGATTGATATGTCGGTGGATAGACAAGCTTATTATTTATCCTACCTAGATACATTTAGACTTGTGGGTATTTTCTTTTTAGTAGTTATCCCATTGGTTTTCTTTTTAAGAACAAGAAAAAAATTAGATAAAGCTGCGTTAGAGGCTGCTGCCGAAGCGCATTAAAATAGACATGAACATGAGAAAGATATTTATAACGGTATTGGTTGTTGTTGCCTTTTCTAAAATGGCATCTGCTCAAACGATTGTAAATGGTGAATTAAAATCATTATTACAACAGTCATTAACGCATTTCCCAAAAGTGAAGGAAGTGGAACAAACGGTGCAGTTAGCAGAAGATAAACTGAAGCTTGCTGAATTAAACAAATATCCTGATGTTAGTTTAGATGCAAGCTATGCTTATGTACAACCAAAAATTGAAGTTCCATTTGGTGACAAGTCTTTTCAATTTGCACCAGAGCACAATGTGTCTGGAGCATTAAACGGTACTTACACTTTATTTGATTTTGGAAGATTAAAAGCCAATATCGAAAAAGCAAAATTCGAATTACAGTCAGCGCATCATGTAGCTGCTCAATTGGAGAATAGTTTGTTTATACAAGTAAGTCAATTATATTTTCAAATCGTATATGCGCAAAAGGCAATTGAAATCCAAAATGAAGTGTTGGGTTTATTGGCTGAAAACAAGGCCGTAATTGATGCACAGTTAAAAAATGGGAATGCCATTCAGTTGGACGTATTAACAATACAGTCTAAAATTGACAATGAATCCAATCGAAAAATTGACTTAGAAACTAATTTGAAAAAATTACTAAACTTATTAAACTACGCTACTGGTGCAAAATTTATTAAAGAAGGCCAATTAAGTCTTCCTGTAAAAAATTATACATTAGATGAAGCAATGCAATTGGCGATTAGTAATAATCCTGGTTTAGCGATAGCAAAAGATCGTTTGAATATTGCAAAGTCGGATCTTGCGATTAGTAAATTAGTTGAAAAACCTTATGTGGGTATTAAAGCAAGCGTTGGATCTAGAAACGGGTACTTGCCTGCAATTAATGATCCAAGATTCAATTACAATGCGGGTGTAGGATTTTCGATGCCTTTGTTTAATGGTGGTAAAATCAAGCAGTTGGTAAAAGTGCAAGAGCGTGGCTTGGCTTTGAGCGAAACGAATATAGCAGTTCAATTACACGATACTGAAAAAGACATCCAAGCTTCTTTAATTGATATTAACAGTAGCGAAGCAAGAATAAAAAATGCGGCTACTCAAATAGAGCAAGCCGCATTGGCACAAAAATTAAGTGTAAGTAAATTAAAAAATGGAACTGCCACTCCTTTGGAAATTACTTCAACCAATGCGGATTATCAAAAAGCATTGTTGAATAAATTACAATTTCAATATCAATTATGTAATGCTCAATTAGAACTTATTAAGTTAATGGGCATTAAATTAATTGACTAGAAATCACCATAAGGCTTCGCTTTCATTAAAATAATGTCGGCCTTTGAAACAGTTTTTAAGTATTCGGGTGCATTGGAGATTTTTTTCCAAAAGGGATCATCACCAAATGCTTTCCAATGTGCTTCACGGTCTGCGATATTATTAAAGCTGGTCATGTAAATCAAATTCGGCATTCTAGCGCCTGCAATAACTTTAGCATAAAAAATTGCGTTGAAATTAAGTCTTTCAAAAAGCCCAATTTCTTTTCCCTCATTAAACATATGCACTTTTCTTAAATGCATATCCTCGGTTGTACTTTCATAACTTCTGAATTCAAAAATTCTTTCATCTGGGCTGCCCTTTTTTAAATTTGAATTTTTTACAAATTGAGCTTGGCCTTTAAATGCCTTAGACAATACAGTTTCAATTCGTGTATAGGGCAAACTACTATCTGCATTTTCTAAATGTATAAGACTATTATAACCCATTGGGTCAATTTTTTCAATTTGCTGATCGAGTGTCTCTAGTTCGTCAATGCTTTTTAATGGCACCCAAACGAATAATTTTTTATCAGCTGCAGTGTCATTGTCAATCGGTGTGAACACGCCAATTTTTGTAATACCCGCTTCATGCATATAAGGGATATAGGTTGATTTTAAAAACACATCAATATGTTCGATTTGTTTTTGTGAACTACAATGATAAATTTTTAATAAATAGTATTCGCGTGGAATGGCATTGGCTTGAAAATAAAATGCACATGCTAGCACCAGTGTCAGGATACTTGATAAGAATATTTTTTTCATTTTGGCAGTGTTTTGTAATTCAAAATTAGTGAATCTGAGTTCTAAGGTGAATATATATTATATTTAAGAAATAATTAATGCTTGTAAATTTTACCATCTTTCATAACCCAGTCAATATTTTGTAAAGCACTGATATCTTTTGTTGGATCTTTTTTAATAGCAATAATATCAGCAAAAGCACCTGCTTTAATTTCTCCAATTTTATCTTGCATGCCTAATAATTCAGCAGCAGTGGTAGTTGCCGTTTGAATGGCTTGAATTGGAGTTAAGCCCCATTGTACAAAATAAGTAAAATCTTTTGCTTGAGGTAAGCCCCAATCATAACCACCTATATCGGTGCCATAGGTAAGTTTCACACCTAGTTGAATGGCTTTTTTGAAAGTGGCTTCCATGGATTGTTGA
The DNA here is from genome assembly GCA_947454745.1 of Bacteroidota bacterium. GTDB lineage: Bacteria > Bacteroidota > Bacteroidia > Chitinophagales > Chitinophagaceae > Sediminibacterium. The sequence goes on from CANGMV010000012.1 coordinate 3,403, forward strand.
AAGTATAAATTTATTGGACTACCAATTTTTGCTCTACCTTCTGCAACATAGTCATTCACAAATAAAGTAGGGCACCAGTAAATTCCTTTCGCTGCCATTAATTTCATACATTCTTCGTCCATGCCAGAACCGTGTTCAATACTTATCGCACCTGCATTAATGGCTGCTAAAATTCCATCTCTTGTCATCGCATGTGCTGCTAGCTTTTTCCTACTTCTTAAAGTTTCATCTCCAATTGCATTTATTTCTTCGGCCGTAAAATTTGGTAAGGACCTAAAACTACCATCGGCTAAACGATAATAACCTCTATCGGCATAAATCTTAATCCAATCTGCACCTTGTTCAATTTGTTGACGCACAGCTCTTCTTGCTTCATCGGCACCCGTAATTTCAATCACACCCTTAGGCATTTTAATTTCCCAAGCATAGTCAGAAGCCTTAAGTGGATAATGTCCGGTTGTGTTCATTGCCAAAGTAGCCACTTGCATTCTTGGCCCAGTTATAACTCCTTTATTAATTGCCTTTTTTACATCTACATCGGCAAATCCAGCACCTTCAGTCCCCAAGTCTCTAATGGTTGTAAAGCCATTTAATATGGACTGCTCAGCGCTTTTACTTGCACGTAATGTTCGATAAGGAATAGATTCTTTTAGAACCTGAACATCATAGTCTTCCGAAGTAATATCGCCTTGCAATAAAACATGTGTATGTGCATCAATCATACCAGGCATTACAAAATAATTACTTAAATCAATGGTAGTATCGGCTTTACTTGCCTTAGCACTCACCGATACGATGCTATTTCCTTTTAAAAGAATAAACTGATCCTCCAAAATTTTTCCAGCCTTGGTATCTAAAATTTTACCACATTTTAACAAAACAGTTTTTTGAGCGTAACTCGAAATGCTAGTTATTAGCAAAAGCCCAAGTAATATTTTTTTCATATAGCCTATTTGATTTAATTTATTAGTAAGTGTCTTGGTGATTGTTGGTTATTCGCCTTTTATTAATAAAGTGTAAAAATTAAAACATTTTTCAAAATCTGAAATTTGCATGCGTTCGTCAATGCCATGAAAACCTTTTGCATTTGTTAAAGGAGAAAAATTTACAACGCCATCGCTTACTTCGCGATAATTTCTGGAGTCTGTTGCGCCGACCATTAACATAGGAGCTACTACAACATCCTTTACTACTGATCGAACTGCTTTTTCCACACGCTTATAGTATTTGCTATTTACATCGGTAGTTGGAGAGGGTTCGGTCATATAATTTTTGTAGTAGGTAATTTTAATATTCGTATCGTTCACTACTTTTTGTACATAATCAAAAACATCTTTGCTCGACTGTCCAGGAAGAATTCTACTATTTATATATGCAGTGGCAAATGTGGGAATCACGTTGTCTCTCACTCCACTATTAAACACAGTGGGTACTAAAGTAGTACGCACCAATGCATTGGTAGTAGGCTGTTCGGTCATTTTGTTGACTACCTTACTTTCTAATAACCATAAGTTCGACAAAGCCATTTTTTCCATGAAATTGTCATTATAGGCACTGATGCTTTTTAAATAAGCTTCAATGGGTGCAGTTAATTTAGTTTCCATTGGATGTTGACTTACTTTTGCAATTGCATTGCTAAGTATATCAATTGCAGTACTCGATGCAGGAATGGAAGAGTGACCACCTGCTTTTTGCACAGTCAAAACAAGGGTTACATATCCTTTTTCACCTACGCCAATAGAAGCAATTGGTGCTTTAATAGATTTATTGTCTTCAGTTGAAATTTCGCCGCCCTCGTCAACTACTAAATCAAATCGCTTGTGTTGACTTTTAAAATACTTCACAACGGCAGTTGCTCCTTTGCCACTTGATTCCTCGTCGGCACCGAAGCAAAGCAAGATGGTTTGTTTAGGTTGAAAGCCTTTTTGTAATTGTGCTTCAGCAGCTTCTAAAATGCTGATCATGCTCGACTTATCGTCTAGAACGCCTCTTCCCCATATATAATTTTCTTTAACCTCACCACCATATGGTTTTGCATGCCATAATTTAACGGCCGACGCTTCCACAGGAACTACATCGTAGTGTGCCATTAAAACCATTGGCAAGATACTAGTGTCCGAGCCCTTCCACTCATAGATGTAATTAAAGCTGTCTACAATTGTCCTTGGCAATAATTTGTGTACCAAGGGGTAGGATGTTTCTAAAAATTTTCTATACTTAATGAATGTAGCCGTGTCAAACTGATATTCGTCGTTGGGTGTTTCAGTCCTCAACTGAATGGCGGCGCTCATATGCTCAATTGCATTTGCTGGTAGTGGAGCCAATACTACTTCTTTTACATTATTTACTGGTTTATTAAGAATAGTTCTAAAAATCAAAATGGCAACAATCGCAACAGTCGCAATTCCCAATACGCTTATAAATCTTTTCATTTAAAATGTTTATACCCTAAGATACGAAAGCTAGCCCATAAAATAAAAATGCCCTCGATAAATCGAAGGCATTTTGTAGTTTTGATTGCTTATGATTGAAAGCCCTTTCTTCTCATCATTTCGAAACGAACCTTTTGTAAAAATTCGCGTTCTATTTTTAATGCCTCATTAACGCGTTCGTCTGTTTTTAATACAGGTTTAAGTTCAGCTTTGTATTTTTTTCTTGCATTTAACATTGCCTCTTGTAATAAAATTTCATCTGTAGATTTATTGGCAATAATTTCCTGCACCGCTTTCTTGTGGTTTTCATACACAGGCCAAAATTGCTCTGCTTCGGTAGTAGTTAAAGAAAGATGCTCAGTAATAAATTGAATTTTATACATTTCAATTCTTTCTTTATTTGCTTCCTTTCCGCCTCTAAATGGTCGGCCTTCTCTTGGATCAGGCCCCATTGGTGGTGGACGATGACCGGGTCCAGGGCCCTGTTGTGCTGCAGCTGCAAGGGTAAGTGTAAATGCTACAAGTACGAAGTATAATTTTTTCATAATTTGGGGTATTGAATTGTTTTAGATAATATTATTCTTGAGTTTTGTTACTGTCTTCTTTCAAATAGGTAGAGATACTTTCTAAATTCGATCCTTCTTTGTTGATCTCGGATTGCCAGTCAATTTCTGCAATAGCTTCGTAATCGTTAACATAAGACTCAATTTCTGCGATAGGTATTTCTTGAATGGTTACATTATTAGCCACTTCCTGTGTTGTATAATTTGATGGTATAAAAATGTAAGCGCTTGCTGCAATGGCAATAAAGCTAGCCGCAATGGCTATTTTTTTCCAAGTACCAATGGAGATGATTTTAGCTTTTGGGCTTTCATTGCGAATGGCGCTTAAAATTGCTTGCTCTTGTTGTACAAAAAAGTCATTAGGCACTTGTTTATGGGCATCCTCAATTTGACTTAAGGTTTGCTTATTAAACAAATTTTCGACCAGTGCTTTGTCGTCTAAAAGGGTATTATCGTTTTGTTGCGCTTTCATTTCAGATATTTGACTAGGTATTATTAACTAAGTTTAATCTCGTTTTAAAATTTCTTCCATTTTTTTTATAGCCTGGTGAAAATTTGCCTTGGCTCCACCAACTGTAGTCCCCGTAATACTTGCAATTTTTTCATAATTATATTCCTCAAAATACCTGAGCATAAATACAAATCTCTGTTTTTCAGGTAGTTGTTGAATGGCTTGTTCTAAAGCAATTTGGATTTGGGCCGATTTCGGCCCGTCTGCAGCGCTTGCTGCATTTTCATAGTCTAGATTGTCGGCACTTAGGTTTTGACTAGACTGCTTTTTTTGTTTCTGTAAAAAATTTAAGGTTTCATTATAAGCCACTCTAAATAACCAAGTAGCAAACTCGCTCTCCATTTTAAATCCATCCAATTTATTCCACACTTTAATCCATACTTGTTGAGCAATATCATCGGCATCAGCGGGCTCCGTAACCATTCGTTTTATTTGATAAAACACTTTTTGTTGGTGACGCTTTAATAATTGAGTGAAAGCCGCTTCTTTGTGCGCAGATTGCTGAAACTCAATAATTAATTCTTGATCACTTTGCATAGATACAAATTTAGACAATACTTTACTAGAATGGTTTAATGCTTTATCTTTATTATTCATCTTATCAATCAAAAGACATGAAAAAAACGGGCATAGGGTTACTCTTAGTAAGTAGTTTATTTAGTTTTAAATTAATTGCACAGAATGCAATTATTAATAAGGCCGAAACAGAACGTATCGAAAAATATTTATCTTCTGATGAATTAGAAGGCCGTCGTACATTTTCAAAATCCATTGACAAAGCAGCTGATTTTATCGCTAATGAATTTAAACAAAGCGGTTTGGCTACGTTTAACAACAGCGGAACTTATTTACAAAAATTTTCAAGATTAAGTGCCAAGTTTATATCTGCTGCTGGAAGTTTCGATGGCGCAACAATTGATACAAAAAATCTTATTGTAGTTACACCACAAGCATCTTTAAATATTAATGAATTGAGTGGATATGAAATAGTTAAAATTAATAAGGAAGATAACTTTGGTATGGCTGCAAGAAAATTTATAGCAGCAAATAAAAATTATATAGTTTTAGTTGACGAATCTTTTGCTACTAATTTTGGACGTTTAGTGCAATTAAAGTCTAACGTTACTGCACAACAAAAAACAATTGTTTTTGTTTTAGGATCACAAGCACCAACAAAATTCACGATCGAAGCAAGTCATAAAATTGAGGAATTGGCATTAGCCAATGTTGTTAGTGTGTTGCCGGGAAAATCGCTCCCTAATGAGTATGTGATATTCTCAGGCCACTATGACCATCTTGGCATTAACAGTGCTAAGGCAGTTAATGGAGATTCTATTTACAATGGTGCTAATGATGACGCAGCGGGAACAACTGCTATGATTATGCTTTCTAAATATTTTAAGCAGTTAAACAATAATGCCAGAACCCTTGTTTTTGTTGCGTTTACGGCCGAAGAAGTGGGTGGATTTGGTGCGCAATATTTTTCAAAGCAGTTTGACCCATTGACAGTAAAAGCGATGTTTAATTTAGAAATGATTGGAACTGAAAGCAAGTGGGGTAAAAATAGCGCGTATATAACGGGCTATGAAAAAACGAATATGGGTGATATTTTACAAAAGAATTTAGAAGGCTCAGTTTTTAAATTTTATCCAGATCCGTATACGGATCAAAATTTATTTTATCGCTCGGATAATGCTACTTTGGCAAGATTAGGTGTACCTGCACATACTATTTCAACATCTAAAATGGATAGCGAACCCAATTACCATAAACCAAGTGACGAATTTGCCACTTTGGATATGGACAATATGAACGAAATTATTAAAGCTATTGCACTCAGTTCACAAACTATTATTTCGGGCAAGGACACGCCAACAAGAGTAGACACAACGCAATTAAAATAAGTAGTTAAATTTTGCAGCATGAAAAAATATTTTTTTCTATTATTACTTGTCATTCCATTTTTAGGCAATGCACAAGTAAAAAGTTATTATCCCGTAGCAGGTACTTGGGAAAAAAAATCGCCTACTTTTTTTAAGATCGATACTGGCTTAGTAAATCAAGCCATTCAATTTGCAAAGGAGAATGAAACTAAGTATCCCAAAAATTTATGGCTTACACAAGCTATGCAATTTGGGAAAGAGCCTTTTTCAGATCCTGTAGGTCCAATGGCCAATCGTGGACCAGCTGCGGGACTTATAGTGTATAAAGGGTATATTATTGCTGAATGGGGCAATCCAAATTCAGTGGAAATGGTAAATAGCGTTACCAAGAGTATGGTTTCCACCGTGGTTGGACTAGCGGTAGACAAAGGATTGATTAAGTCGATTGACGATAAAGTATACACGTATTTACCTCCAATTGAAGTCATGAAAAACGGGGAGACGGTAGATCAAAATCCGATTGCGCAATCTTCTTTTATATACCCATTCGAAACGGAGCATAACCGAACAATTAGTTGGAATCATATGCTAAGACAAACCAGTGACTGGGAAGGTGTTTTATGGGGTAAACCTGATTGGGCCGATCGACCATCCGATAAATCAGATGAATGGACTACACGTAAAAGATTCGAGCCAGGAACGGTATATAAATACAATGACACAAGGGTAAATGCATTGGCTTTAGCGGCAACTACAGTATGGCGTAAACCCTTGCCCGAAGTGTTGAGAGAACAAATTATGAACCCTATTGGCGCATCGAATACATGGGCTTGGACGGGCTATAAAAATGCATGGATTGTATTGGATGGAAAACAAATACAATCTGTAAGTGGTGGCGGTCATTTTGGAGGAGGTTTATTTATGAATGCTTATGATATGGCACGCTTTGGTTTGTTGACTTTAAGAAAAGGAAATTGGAATGGCAAGCAATTAATTTCGGAAGATTGGATTCAAAAAGCAACAACCCCTACTTCAGCAAATACGGGGTATGGCTTTATGAATTACTTTTTAAACACGAATAAAAAAATGTATCCATCAGCTCCTGAAAATGCCTATGCGCATATTGGGAATGGCACGAATGCAATTTATGTAGATCCCGAAAATGATATTGTTGCAGTTGTGCGTTGGATTGATGACAAGCAAATGGATGGGTTTCTAAAAATTCTTTTAAGCGCTTTGCCAAGTAAATAACTTAACATCACTTTACTAATAAAAAAGGCTTCCTGCAATGGGAAGCCTTTTTTATGCTATTGATTCACTAAATGAATAGTTATTATTTTGCTTTTTGTAGTTTGTGAAAACTGAAATAGGAAACCAATAGCAAGCCAAAAAATGCAATGGCCATAATGGTATTGCCTATGGGGTCTCCTACCGAAAGGTGTGCATTCATAGCGGTTAAGTACATAATACCAAAGCCTACATATGCCCATTCTTTAAATCGTGCAGGTACTGCGGGAACAATTAATAATACCAATCCGACTAATTGTCCAATGCTTACTTCTAATCCTAACCAATGCGGTATACCCAAATGAGTTGCTCCGTCTATTGCCATTTTGCTATTCATAAAAATAGCAGTAGATGCAAATAAGCAAATAATACTTGTGCTTACCCAGTAAATAATCTTTGTTGTTTTCATGTGTGTTTGATTTGATATAAAATTATAAAGATTCAAATTCTCCTTTGTCGGTATTTTTTTTAACCTGACCAGCTTCGAATACTTTTCCGTTCATTGCAATGTATACTCCGGGGTTTAGAACTTGTACAAAAGCCAATGCACTGCCTAAATTAAATAATCCATCACTACTGCCAAACTTATATGGAACCATTGCGCCGGTAAGCACAATGGTTTTTTCTTTACAGTGTTCAAGTAAATATTCAGCAGTAAGGGTCATCGTATCGGTGCCATGTGTGATCAGTATTTTATTACTAGTACAAGTGTTGCAGGTAGCAGCAATAAGTGAACGGTCGGCATCAACAAAATCCAAACTATCCTTCATCATTAAAGTTTCAATAGATAAATCTAGTCTACTACGTCCAAGGTCCAACATTTCAAATAAATGCGTTTCCTTAAAATAGAGGCTACCATTTAATTCATTGTATTCCTTGTCGAATGTGCCACCTGTTACAAATACCTTAATCCCTGTATGCATAATTATTTTTGTCTAAAGTTATCTCCAATAAACGAAAGTGCATCAATTACACCTGTTCTCCAGTAAGTCCAATTATGTGCTCCGTCTCTCATTCTAAACTCATGCGGTACTTTTTTATTGGTTAATGCAATATGTAACTCTGCATTGCCAATCGTTAAAAAATCATCGTCACCACAATCAATCCAATATTTCACTGCCGACAATTCCTCTACTGATTTTTTCTCAATAATACCTAGGGCACTATTGTTTAACCAAGCGGCATTAAGACGGTCTTTTCCTTTTAAGTTTTTTCCTATCGAATTTCCAAACAAAGTGTTATACATACCTTCTTGTAAGTTAATAATATCATTATCGGTCCAAACCGCTGCGCTTAAAGGCGCCGCTGCTACAAATAAATTAGGATATTTTAAAGCATACAATAAACTACCATAACCTCCCATCGATAATCCGGCAATAGCGCGGAATCTTTTTTCAGCTTTTACATGGTAAGTCTTTTCAATATGAGGTATGAGTTCTTTAATAAAAAAGTCCTCATAATTTAGTGAACCATCCGCTGCATTAATATAAAAACTTTTAAATCCATCGGGTGTAACAATAATCATAGGTGGAATTTTACCATCCTTAATGGCACCATCTGCTAAACGATTAATTTCTCCAAACTGTACCCATCCATCGTCGGCGTCACCATAACCGTGTAATAAATAAGTTACAGGATATTTTCGATCACTGGTGTAGTAATCACTTGGTAAGTAAATCGTATAATTTACTTCTCGATTTAATATTGTACTTTTAATTACTTGTTTTTCTTTTACAGTACCTTGACTAAATGCTGTTATAAAAGC
>CANGMV010000013.1 GCA_947454745.1 Bacteroidota bacterium
AATAATGCGCTGAAATTATTGTTAATCATGACAGGTGTATTGGTGATTATGTTTGTGCCTATTTTTAATAGCTACAAAGTAGACCCTGCGACCTTAACTGATGCTGCTAAATTAGAATTAGAAACCACGCGTTTAAAATGGTTATTCGGCGCATTAGCAACAGTTGTTGTAGGATTATTATATGCCAATTTCGCTGCACAGAAAAATGAAAATGGTTGGGGTGCGATGAAGTATCCTCAATTGGTTTTAGGTATGCTTGCACTATTTGTATACGTAGGTGTGGAAGTAGCTATTGGTTCTAATTTAGGTGAGTTATTAAAACAAGCTGACTTCGGAAGTATTCCTTCTTCAAAAATTGCTCCTTATGTTTCAATGTATTGGGGTAGTATGATGATTGGTCGTTGGACTGGTGCGATTTCGGCATTTGAATTTAAAAATAACACTAAGAAAATTTTAACCTTAATTGTACCATTGGTTGCTTTTGGCATTATCATAGGTGTAAATAGTATTGCTCAATATGATATGAGTCCTTTGTATATGTACATCGTATGTATCTTCATTCAAATTGGCGCCTTCTATTTAAGCCAGGATAAGCCAGCTAAAACATTGATGATTTTTAGCATCATTGGTATCTCAGCAATGTTGGTTGGTATTTTCAATAAAGGCGATTTAGCAACTTACGCTTTCTTAACAGGCGGCATTGCTTGTTCTATTATGTGGCCTTCTATTTTTGCATTATCAATTGCAGGTTTAGGAAAATATACAACACAAGGAGCCGCATTTTTAATTATGATGATTTTAGGGGGTGGTATTATCCCTCCAATTCAAGGTAAATTATCTGACTTCTTACAATCTTCTAATGCAGGTACACCAGGATTTGGTATTCACAATTCATTCTGGATTCCAGTATTGTGTTTCGCTTATATTTTATTCTTTTCGATTGCTGTAAAAGGAATATTAAAGAAACAAGGTATTAATTACGAAGAGGCAGAAGCAAAAGGCGGACACTAATAAAAATTTAAAAATAGTAAGATGGACTCATATGTAATTGGCGTAGACATTGGTGGAACAGGAACCAAGTATGGTATTGTAGATAAGGACGGAAATGTTTTGCATTCAAGTTCGATGGCTACCAATACGCATGCGCATGTAGATACCTATATTGATGAATTGTATATAAAGCTTTCCGAGCTCATTGAAAAAGTGGGTGGTGTAGGACGTATTAAAGGAATTGGCGTAGGTGCTCCTAATGGAAATATATATACTGGAACAATCGAATATGCGCCAAACCTTCCTTGGAAAGGCATTATTCCTTTTGCTAAAATGCTACAGGATAAATTTAAATTACCTGTAAAATTAACCAACGATGCCAATGCTGCAGCAGTTGGTGAAATGATGTATGGAGCTGCAAAAGGCATGAAAGATTTTATCATGATTACTTTAGGAACTGGCGTTGGTAGCGGCATTGTTGCCAATGGTCAACTCATTTATGGTCATGATGGATTCGCAGGCGAACTAGGCCATACCATTATTATTCCTGACGGAAGATTACATCCTGGTACCGGCAAAAAAGGTTCATTAGAAAGTTATGCCTCTGCTACAGGTGTGGCACAATCAGCAATGGAAATTTTAAGAAATACCGAAAGACCAAGTTTATTAAGATCCATACCTATTGAAAAAATAACGTCGAAAGATGTTTTTGAAGCAGCTCAAAAAGACGACGAAGTTGCTAAAGAAGTTTTTGAATTCACTGGTAAAATTTTAGGTATGTCTTTGGCTAATTTCGTCATGTTCTCTAGTCCTGAAGCCATCATCTTATTTGGTGGTTTAACTAAAGCGGGCGACCTGATTTTAAAACCTACGCGCGAACATATGGAAGCGAATGTGATTGAAATTTTTGAAAATAAAGTGAAGATATTATTCAGCCATCTCAAAGAATCTGACGCAGCCATCCTAGGCGCATCCGCTTTAATGTGGGATTAGAGTATATAATTATAAAAAAGGCCCGAAATGAATTCGGGCCTTTTTTATAATGTAGTATTAATATTATTTAGCTGCTTGTTCTTCCATCCATTTATTTCTACCCCATCCAGCTATTACATGCTTTTCGCTATGGTAAGAGGAACGCACTAATGGGCCACTCTCTACATAATCAAATCCTAATTCATAGCCAATTTGTCTTAGCTCGGCGAATTCATCGGGATGTACAAAACGTTGCACTGGTAAATGTTTTTTAGTAGGTTGCAAATATTGTCCTAAGGTTAACACATCACATCCTACATTCACTAAGTCCTTCATGGTTTGAATCACTTCCTGTTTTTCTTCACCAATCCCTAACATCAATCCTGTTTTAGTACGACGTCCTCCTTTCTTTAATGCTTCTAATACACCTAAACTGCGATCATACTTTGCTTGAATACGAACACGTCTTGTATTGCGTTCAACTGTTTCCATATTATGACTCACTACTTCGGGTGCTGCTTCAATAATGCGATCTATTTGTTCTTGTATACCTCTAAAATCAGGAATTAAAGTTTCCAATGTAGTTTCAGGGGACAAAGTTTTAATTGCCTTAATCGTATTTGCCCAAATAATCGAACCTCCGTCAGGCAATTCATCCCGGTCCACACTTGTTAATACCGCATGCTTCACTTTCATTAAATACACTGCTTCGGCTACTCTTTGTGGTTCGTCCCACTCAACCGGTTTTGGTCGCCCTGTAGCTACCGCACAAAACTGACAGCTTCTTGTGCAAATGTTCCCAAGAATCATAAATGTTGCTGTACCCTCGCCCCAGCATTCCCCCATATTTGGACAATTACCACTCTCACAAATCGTGTGCAGCTTATGGTTGTCCACCAATCCACGAACATGTTTGTAGCTTTCTCCAATTGGCAATTTAACCCTTAACCAATCGGGCTTTTTTAAACGTTCGGCAGGTGCAGCATTTAAGATGGGTAATTCTTGCATAAGATCTTGATTAACTTGGCAAAAATACAAGACTTGAGGGGAATAAAATTGTAATTTTACCAAAATCATAAATCATTAAAACAGCGTATATGACAGCGACCGTAACCTACGAATCGAACCTAAGAACCACCTGCCTACATTTACAAAGTGGATCTGCTATCGAAACTGATGCTCCTACCGATAATAAAGGTAAGGGCGAAAGGTTCTCACCAACCGATTTGATTGCTACTGGCCTTGGGGCTTGTATGATTACTACAATGGGTATTAAAGCACAAACAATGGATATTGCTTTAGATGGCGCAAAAGTAGAAGTAACAAAAGTGATGGCATCTGAACCAAGAAGAATTGGAAAAATTATAGCACATGTAACAATGCCTGTGTTAAACTTAGACGATAAAACAAAAGAAATATTAGAGCGTGTTGCAAGAACCTGTCCAGTAGAAAGAAGTTTGCATCCCGATGTGGAGTTAGATATCGCCTTTAATTGGTTGTAATCTATTCAATAAAATAACAACAATTTAAAGCAGTTAGTCCAGCAGGCCTAGCTGCTTTATTTTTTGCATCAACTTACTCACAGGCAATCCCATTACATTGTAAAAATCACCTTGAATACTTTTAATGCCTACTACACCAATCCATTCTTGTATAGCATAGCCTCCTGCTTTATCATAAGGCTTATACGCATCTACATAATATTCAATTTGAGCATTTGTAAGTTCATGAAAACTTACTTGGGTAGTTTCAGAAAATATTTCAGTTTTCCCATGATACAACAAACATACGCCCGTAATTACTTCATGCGTTTTGCCAGATAATTTTGTAAGAGAAGCAATCGCATCGGCCCTATCTACCGGCTTTCCCATAATGATTTGATCTAAAACAACAACCGTGTCGGCTGCAATAATACAATGCGCTCCTAATGCCTGGAATTCATCAACCACTTTTTGCTCTACCTCCAAGGCTTTGTTTTTAGCAATAAAGGCTGGCACTTCAGCAATAGGCATGGAAGCAGGAAAGTTTTCATCGGAATCAGAAACGATAATTTCAAATGGAAGCTCCGCCCATTCTAATAAACTTTTTCGACGAGGCGACTGAGACGCTAAAATAAAAGAAGCCATAAATTATAATAAAAAATAAAAGAAGGCCATAGATAATATACCCGTAAACATGGCAATTTTCACATACTTACTTAATTGCTTAAAATCCTGACTTAAATAGGCCGATTTAAGTTTTACAAGTACCAGTACGAGTGGTGTTATAATGCCAACTAAACAATATATTATACAATACCACCAGCCAAATGGAATAACATACAGTTGAATAAAAGCAAGGCACCCAATCACAACAACTAGCCATACACTAATATATACTTTGGTTGGCTGCAAGCCCCAAACAATAGGCACAGTTTTACATCCAAACTTTTGATCTCCTTCCATATCTTCCATGTCCTTTAATGCTTCTCTTACCAAGGTTAAGATAAAAGCAAACACACTATACATTACCATTATTTTTGCAAACCTAAAATTAGCCGCATCATGAATATTGGGATGTGTGATTTCTTGAATGGTATACTTGGAAAAATAAACGACTGCAATGGACCAGGCTGTTAAAACGGAGATAACTACATTCCCAATTAAAAATTCCTTTTTAAAATTAGTTGAATAAAACCACAGCAATAAAATGGTTAATAAATTGGATAAATGAATATGCCAATAAGTTTGAAAGGGAAATGCAATGGTTGAAATATAAATACCCAATACACTAAATAATAAATGCCAAAATATTACCCATCGTCGGCTAATAAATGAGCCAACAACTACTTTTGTTGGTTTATTTACTTGGTCGATATTAATGTCAAAATAATCATTAATAATATAACCTGCTGCTGCTATGAACAAATAAGTAAGTGCTATTAAATAAAAACGCGCATCTACATCGGCACCTGCTTGTGGATATAATGGTTTATAAATACAAAAATGAAATAAGATTTCGGCCAACAATATAAACACCAAATTTGGCCATCGTACCAGTCTTAAAAAATGAGCAATCGTTTTCAAACAGTCATAATTTTATAATAATTTATTGAGCTCGGATATGATCCTCTGTATCCCAATGATCATTTAATTTTAACACCTTCTCAATAACCTCTCTTGCACAACCTTCTCCTCCATTCGCTAGTGCAATATAACTCGCAATGGACTTTACATCTACTGCAGCATCTTTAGGACATGCTGCAACTCCTACGATGCCCATTGCTTCATAGTCCGGCATATCATCACCCATAAATAACATTTCATTTAAAGGCACATTATGTAACACAGAAAGTTCTTGAATTAATGATCTTTTATCTTTTATGCGCATATGCACTTCCTTCACACCCAAATTATGCAAACGCTCTTCCACTTCATTGGAATTACCTCCCGAAATCACCCAAACCTGATATCCTTTCTTAATGGCCAATTGTAAAGCATACCCATCTTTGATGTTCATCTTTCTAACCAATACACCATGTGGCATAACAATCACATCGCCATTGGTTAACACCCCATCGACGTCAAACACAAAACAGGTAATTTTTTTAAGGCTAGCTAACAATTTGGACGGTTTTAATACTTAAATGTAAGCCTATTTTTGGTTATCTCTCCACTCATACACCCATGCACTCTGAATCATTTCCAAATGCCCCTCACTTGACTCTTCTTTTTTGCCTTCAAAATGCGGTAATTCTAAAACCCATTCTAACAAATCGGTAAAACGAATTCTGTAAATTTTTGATTCTGTAAAATCGTCACCAAACTTTTCATACAATTTTTGAGCTATATCTTCGTGATCATTCCAGTGAATGGGTGGTTCAAAATGCGTCATACTATTTATTATTTTAATCGCTTTATTAATTGTGAATATTATTATTCTCCTAAAAACTGTGTTTGGTCTGGCAATGTAACTTCAACTTCGCCACTGCCTTCTTGTAAAATACATTGGCAACCTAATCGAGATTCAATTCTTGGACTTACCGCTCTATCAATAAAATCTTCCTCTTTTTCCGACAATTCAGCCAAAAACTCCATGCCCTTTTTTACATACAAGTGACAGGTACTACAAGCACAAACTGCGCCGCAATTGTGATGTAATTCTACACCATTATCCAACAAAACTTCTAATAAGCTATCGCCTGCTTTTACCTCTTTTAAAGTAACTGGATCTAATCCCTTCTGTTCAAAATTAATTTTAATTGCGTACATAAATTGTGTTAATAGGTTTTTGCAAAAATAGCTTTAAACGGCCTTGTTTCATTGCTTTTTGTTGTCGAAATACAAAAAAAATAAAAACCCACAGCTTTACGCAACCTATCTTTGTGGCTTAAAGCAAGTCTATGTCCAAACAAGGATTTTCGGAGCGCATGTATTTACAATTTTTAAGGACGAAATTCAAGACCATTGGTTCAGTTTCACCAACTGTTGCTGGAAAATTAGCCTTTAATTTATTTTGTACGCCCTATCCAAAATATAAGAAGCGAAAAGCGCCTGCATTGTTTCATCAGGCGACTCCACTCACCATTCAACTCAAGAATCAACTGCGGATTAAAGGTTTTGAATGGCAGCCCTCAAAACCGAATGGGAAAACAGTATTAATTTGCCATGGATACGCTAGTTATTTTTACAAATTCGAGCAATATATACAACCACTGTTAAAAGAAGGCTTCCGTGTCATTGGCTTTGATGCGCCTGCTCATGGACAAAGTGAGGGAAAATATATTAATGTGATTATATATAAAGAAGCCATAGAACAGATCATGTCAACTTGCGGGCCAATTGATCATTTTATGGGACATTCTTTAGGAGGGATTACCTTGGCTATGATAGCCGAAACGATCCCAAATCCCTTGGAGCATAAATTTGTATTAATTGCACCGGCAACGAAAACTACTTCTACCTTGGATGGTTTCTTTAATATGATGCACTTGTCAGAACCTGTACGCCAAGCATTTTTAGCAGAATTAAGCAAGCTAACCCATCTCCCAATCACCTATTTCGAAGCCGATCGTGCCATTGAAAACTATCCTGGGCCCTTACTTTGGGTACATGACAAAGGCGACAGGGTGTGTCCTTACCAAGATTTGGTAAAATTTCAAGAAAATGCACCAGAAAATATTAAATTCTTGATTACCAATGAATTAGGTCATAATAAAGTGTATAAAACGCAGTTTGTGATCGACAAAATAGTGGCATTTTTGAGCGCCTAATTACAGATGATTTTTATTTTTTAAGTTGAATAGGCTAATATTGCACCTATGTCAAAAAACCTACTAATCGTTGAGTCGCCTGCAAAGGCTAAGACCATTGAGAAAATTTTGGGCGAAGAATTTGAAGTGAGGAGTTGTTATGGACATATCCGTGATTTAGAGAAAAACGACATGGGTATCGACTTGAAAAACAAGTTCGCGCCTAGATATATGGTACCTAGTGAGAAGGAAAAAGTGGTGAAAGAATTAAAATCCATGACCAAGAAGGCCAAGGAAGTTTGGCTCGCATCGGATGAGGACCGTGAAGGAGAAAGTATCAGTTGGCATTTGGCCGAAGTATTAGGCTTAGATCCTAAAAAAACCAAGCGTATTGTTTTTCATGAAATCACTGCTCCAGCCATTAAAAAAGCGGTTGAAAATCCACGTTTAATTAATATGGATTTAGTGGATGCACAACAAGCACGTAGAATATTAGATAGAATTGTAGGATTTGAATTAAGCCCGGTATTATGGCGTAAAATTGGTATGCAAAGAAGCTTGAGTGCAGGACGTGTTCAAAGTGTTGCCGTAAGATTGATTGCCGAAAGAGAAAGAGAAATTAATCAGTTTATTCCTGAAAGTGTATTTAAAGTATCCGCTTTATTTACTGCTTTAGATATCAACAAAAAGAAAGTAAAATTCAAGGCAGATGGCCCTCAGAAATTAACCACTGCAGGTGCTGCCGAAAAATTCTTAAACGAGTGTAAGGGTGCAAGTTACACAGTGAAAGACGTTACTGTAAAAGACGGGAAACGTACGCCATCAGCACCTTTCACAACTTCCACTTTACAACAAGAGGCTTCCAGAAAATTAGGTTACAGCGTTAGCAAAACCATGTTGCTTGCTCAAAAATTATACGAAAGTGGTAAGATCACTTACATGAGAACAGATAGTATTAGTTTGAGTGAAACTGCGATTGATGCCATTAAAACAGAAATCAATTCGAGCTTTGGTGCGAACTATTATCAACCTCGTAAGTTTAAAAATAAAAACGAAAGTGCACAGGAAGCGCACGAAGCCATTCGACCTTCTTACATGAATGAGTCAAAGGTGGATGATGCCGATACAAATCGCTTATACGAATTAATTTGGAAGCGTACCATTGCTTCGCAAATGAGTGATGCTCAGTTTGAAAAAACAACTGCAAAAATTGAAATTTCTACCAATAAAGAAACCTTAACTGCGAGTGGTGAAGTAATGAAATTTGATGGTTTCTTAAAAGTGTATTTAGAAGGCAAGGATGATGACGAGGAGGAAGCTGAAGACGAAAATGCGGAGGCAATTTTACCTCCTTTAGCGAAAGGTCAAGTGCTTGATTTTGTAAGTATGACAGGCCTGGAACGCTTTAGCCGTGCCGCTTCACGTTATACCGAAGCAAGTTTGGTTAAAAAATTAGAGGAATTAGGCATTGGCCGTCCAAGTACATATGCACCTACTATTACGACGATCATGAAGCGTAATTATGTAGAGAAAAGAGAAAAAGAAGGCGTTAAAAGAGTATATCAAATATTATCACTGAATAATAAGGATGAAATTAAAACCGAAGAAGCTTCTGAAATTACGGGTGCGGAGAAAAACAAACTCTCTCCTACCGATTTAGGCTTGGTTGTAACCGACTTTTTAAAGTTAAACTTTCCTAAAGTAATGGACTTTGGTTTTACTGCGAAAATTGAAGGCGAGTTTGATGAAATCGCACTAGGTAAATTAAAGTGGAGTAAAATGTTAGAGGAGTTTTACAACCCCTTCCATGAAACCATTGAACATACCTTAGAGAATGCAGAACGAGCAAAAGGTGAAAGAGAATTAGGATTCGACCCTGTTAGTGGCAAGAAAGTAATTGCACGTATGGGCCGTTATGGACCAATGGTGCAAATTGGACATCAAGACGAAGAAGAAAAACCAAAATTTGCCAAACTAAAAGCTTCTCAAAGTATCGAGACCATCAGTTTTGAAGAAGCCATGGAATTATTTAAGCTACCAAGAACCTTGGGGATGTTTGAAGACAGCGAAGTAACGGTGAATATTGGTCGCTTTGGCCCTTATGCTGCTCATGATAAGAAGTTCTACTCCCTAAACAAGGAAATGGACCCTTACACTGTTAGCTTGGAGGAATTGACGCCTATGATCGCCGAAAAGCGGAAGGCAAAGGATGAGCGTACGATTAAAATATTTGAAAAAGAGAAGATTCAACTATTGAGAGGCCCTTATGGTCCCTATATTAAACAAGGTTTACGCAATTTCAAATTGACTAAAGAGCAACAAGAAAAAGTAGAAACATTAACAATCGAGGAAGTAAAAGAAATTATTGAAGAATTAAAAAAGAACCCTCCTCGTAAGACTGCAAGAAAAAAGAAGGCGTCTTAATAAACCGCCCCATTGACTTCATAAAGTTCAAGACAAAAAAAAGGGATGCATCTTTCGATCGCATCCCTTTTTTGTAAGCTCAAAATGACTACTACGCCACCGATGGCTTGCTCATTGATTTTAGGAAATGAACATGTGCTTTAATGGCACTAGCTACAGTAGGATATTCAATATATTTTAATTTAAAGTCGGCGCATGCTTCCTTTACAATTTTAGAAATTGCCGGATAATGCACATGTGAAATTTTAGGGAACAAATGGTGTTCGATTTGGAAATTCAATCCACCCACTAACCAACTTACTAATTTACTCTTGGTTGCAAAATTAGCAGTAGTTTGAATTTGATGTGCTGCAAATTCATCAGGCATTCTATTTTCAGGCTGAATAGCTACTGGGAAAGCTGTGTCTTCCACTGTGTGTGCTAATTGGAATACAATACTTAATACAAAACCAGCAACAAATGTGGTAATCAAAAAGCCAACTAGCCAACTCACCCAACCTAACATATAAATAGGTAATACTACAAACACAATAGCATGGTATACTTTCACTGCCCAGAATTCAATATGTTCAGCAATAGTCATACTCTTAAAGGAGATAGAACCAATTTTCTTAGAGAAATACTTTTTATAGTCCGCAAAGAATATCCAAAACACATACAATAACATATACAATACCCAAAAATAAATGTGTTGAAAACGGTGTACTAAATAATGTTTTTGAGTTGGTGCCATGCGCATTAAAACGCCTACTTCAATATCATCGTCTACTCCATCAATATTAGTGTAAGTATGATGAATTGTAACATGCTTCATGCCCCACATAAAACGACTAGCACCTAAAACACTGATTGAAGAAGATGCCAATTTATTTAACCAAGCATATTTACTAAAACTTCCGTGACTACCATCATGCATGATATTAAACCCAATAGAGGCTATTAAACAACCAAAAAAAGCACACTCTAAAATGGCAATGATAGTTGGGGGTGTAAAAAACACTAAGTGAACATAAGTAATCACAAAAAGACTAACTAATATAATGGCTTTTGAAAAAAGCTTTGTATTACCAGTTGCTTTAATATGATGTTGTTCTAAATATTCGTTGACTCTTCTTTTTAATTCGGCATGTAGTGACTTGGTCGATACAGGGAATTTTGGGGTAGCAATCGTTTCGTTATTTTGCATGATGTTCTAAAATGATATGCAAAGATAGCCATTTAGCTATATTTAAGTTGTTAAATAAGCATAAAATCTATGGAACGAATATTATTAAAACTTATTATGTTGCACTTTTTGAATATATCCACACCTATAGGATAACTAATGGTCCCATATATCAAAAAAAATGCGTTGATTTGAATAAATAAACACCCATTAGTTACTTTTCATGGAGAACGAAAAAGAAATAAAAGCCTTATTCAAATTAATAGATGACCCCGATGAAGAGGTATTTAATACCATTTCGGATCGATTACTGAATTACGGCTCTCCTATTATTCCTGACCTTGAAAATTTATGGGAAAACACTTTGGAAGAAGCGACTTTAGAGCGCATTGAAATGATGATTTATAAGCTCAGATTACAAGATCTAAAAGATGCATTTGCAACTTGGAAATCAGGACCAAACCCGTCACTTTTTGAAGGTGCATTACTCGTAACACAATTCCAATTTCCAGAATTAGCCATTGACAATTTGCGTCATCAGATGGAAAAAATAAGACGCAATATTTGGTTAGAGTTGAATAATTACTTGACACCTTTAGAACAGGCCAATGTGTTAAGGAATATTTTATTTAATTACTACCAAATTAAAGGCACTGAAGTTAATTATGAAAAGCCCGAAGAATTCCTAATATCTGCACCGCTTCAATTTAAAAAAGGTAATGCTTTTGCAAATACTATTTTGTACGCCGAACTATGTCATCAGTTAGAAATTCAAGCAGCCTTTATAAATATTCCTAAGCAATGTATTGTTGCTTTTTATACGGCCGATTGGGAGCCAGGACA
>CANGMV010000014.1 GCA_947454745.1 Bacteroidota bacterium
CATGCATCCAACTGTACAATTTATTTTGCAAAATACAAATGGAGGCTTCGCGCAAGCATGTAATAAAGGCGCTGCACAAGCAAAAGGGGATTGGATATTGTTCTTAAACCCCGATACAATATTGGAACCAGCAACTTTGCAACCCTTGCTTCAAAAAGCGAATAGTGAGCCTGATTGGAAATTAATTGCTATTCAACAATTAGACGAAAAAGGACGTGATACCTATCCATTTGGGTTGTTTTTGAAATGGTGGAATGTTTGGCCACCCATGCGCAGTTTAGAAAGATTATGTAAAGGAAATTCAAATTCAAAAAAGGCATGGAGTGCAGTATCGGTTAGTTTTCCTGATTGGTTGTCGGGCTCATTTATTTTAATGAGATATGTCGATTACAAAACAATTGGCGGCTGGGATGAACGTTTTTGGATGTATTGTGAGGATATGGATTTGAGTAAAATGGCTTTTCAATTAGGATGGAAACGTGTTATGTATAATGAATTAAAATGTATGCACAGTCATGGAGGTTCTTCCCGAATTAATCCTAAAGTGAAAGCCATTACAAAATCGGCAGTAATTGTGTCTACGTTTAAATATATTCAAAAGCATATTACAATACCAGGGAAATGGATCGCCATGGCCACGCAATTTTTTATTATAGCCCTTGATTTAATCCTGTTATCACCCTTTTCAAGCACCAAAAGGCAAATGATAAAAGAACTGCTTAAAGCTCGTTCTTAAAATCAACATTAGTACATTTGCACCTATGCAGATTCAACTCACAGACAGAGAAACGGAATTACTGAAAGCAGTGGCGGAAGCAGCCACTAAAATTGGTGTGCCGGCTTTTGCTGTTGGCGGATTTGTAAGAGACAAAATATTAGATCGATCTACAAAAGATATTGACATTGTATGTTTAGGCGACGGGATGGCATTGGCGCAGGCATTTTCTAAATTATTTCATCCTACGCCACCCGTTTCTTTATTTAAAACATTTGGTACTGCACAAGTTAAATTTGAAGATATTGAAATTGAATTTGTAGGCGCAAGAAAAGAAAGTTATGCGCGCCATAGTCGTAAACCCGAAGTGAGCCCTGGAACTATTGAGGATGACCAAAACCGAAGGGATTTTACGGTAAACGCTTTGGCAGTTGAAATTAGCACAAATCATTTTGGTCATATAATAGATCCTTTTGGAGGGTTGGAAGATTTAAAAAATAAATTGCTTAAAACGCCTTTGCAACCAGCGCAAACTTTCGACGACGATCCTTTGCGTATGATGCGTGCCATTCGTTTTGCAACACAGTTGGATTTTACCATTACCGACGAAACTTTTAAGGGTATACAAAAAATAGCACATCGTATTTCGATTGTTTCTCAGGAACGAATTACCGATGAGTTACAGAAAATAATGATGACTCCTGTGCCATCAAAGGGCTGGTATTTATTAAAAGAAGCAGGGCTCTTGCAACACATATTTCCTTTGTTATTGCAATTGGAAGGTGCTGAAACATTGGATGGCATTGGTCATAAAGATAATTTTTCTCATACACTTCAGGTGTTAGATAACGTAGCAAAAACTTCCGATGATATTTGGTTAAGATGGGCGGCCTTATTGCATGATATTGCAAAGCCAAAAACTAAAAGATTCGAGCCGGGATTTGGCTGGACCTTTCATGGGCACGAAGTAGTGGGTGCAAGGATGGTGCCTAAAATTTTCACGCAATTAAAATTGCCGCTGAATGAAAAAATGAAGATGGTGCAAAAATTAGTGGGTTTGCATTTACGTCCTATTTCTTTAACTAAAGAAAATGTAACAGATAGTGCGATGCGAAGACTACTTTTTGATGCCGGTGAGGATGTGGAATTTTTAATGCTTTTATGCGCAGCCGATATAACGAGTAAGAATCAAAATAAAGTAAGACGCTTTTTGCAAGGGTTTGAATTTGTAAAACAACGTTTACAAGAGGTGGAGGAAAAAGACAGCATTCGTAACTGGCAGCCACCTATTACAGGTGAAATGATCATGCAAATTTTTAATATAACTCCTTCCAAACAAGTAGGAGTTATTAAAGATGCGATACGAGAAGCAATTTTGGATGGGGATATAGCGAATGAATATGATGCTGCTTATGCATTTATGTTGAAAGAAGGCGCCAAACTAGGCCTATTTCCTGTAATTAATTAGTAATTTAGCGGTTCAAAATAGCAGTATGGCCATATTAAAATTCAGGGTTTATTGGGAGGAGGATGATGCGATTTACAGAGATGTTTTGGTAAAGCATACACAGCATTTTACCGATTTGCATGATATTATTTTAAAGGCTTTTGAATTTGATCAAATTCATGGTGCAACTTTTTTCAGAAGCAATGATACTTGGAAAAGAGGAAGAGAGATAAGTAAAGAAGTGTATGAGAAAGAATATGTTGCTCCGCCTTTACTTATGAGTGAAACTGCGATTGGTACTGAAATATTAGACACGAATCAACACTTTATTTATGTGTACGATTTTGGAAAGGTCTGGACCTTTTTAATTGAACTTATTCAGGTTATTAAAAATGCCGATGCGGATATGGAATTAACGTATCCTCTCATTTCAAGAATTGAAGGTGTTGGTCCGATGCAATATGGCTCTAAAGGATTATTGGGCAAGAAGTTTGCAGATATTGAAGAGAAATATGATTTGTCCGAAGCAACAGATGGATTTGGAGAGGAAGGCGAGGATACTTCAAATGAGGATGAAGACACGGAGGATGATACCGATGACGAAAGTTCTGAGGACAGCGGCAATGGATTTTTAGATGATTCATTTGAAGCTTATTAATTGGGATACTTACCTATAATCAATGAATACTCCATCGCGTAGCAAAACTGTTTATATAGTTGTAGGGCCAACAGCTGTGGGCAAAACCGCTTTTGCAATTGATTTAGCAAAGCAATTAAATACGGAAATTATTTCAGCGGATGCTAGGCAATGTTATCAAGCATTAAATATTGGCGTAGCAAGACCTTCCGTTACTGAATTGGCGCAAGTGCAGCATCATTTTATTGCGAGTCATTCTATACAACACAACGTGAACGCTGCGGTGTTTGAGCAATACGCATTACAAAAAGTGGAATCCCTATTGCTTACAAAGGATGCAGTAGTGATGGTAGGTGGAACCGGATTGTATATTAAAGCTTTTTGCGAGGGAATGGATTTGATTCCTGAAATTGACCCAGCAATTAGAGCCGGTATTATTCAACAATACAATACGAATGGATTGGTTTGGTTGCAGCAACAAGTTGCTGAAAAAGATCCTGCATACTGGGCACAGGCAATAGAAGAAGCAAAAGGCGAATTGGAAAATCCTCAAAGACTCATGCGTGCATTAGAAGTGGTTTTAGGCACTGGTAAATCCATTGTCAGCTACCAGCGCAATACGAAACAAGTAAGACCTTTTAGGATTGTTAAAATTGGATTAGAAATGCCTAGGCCTTTGTTGTACGAAAGAATCAATCAGCGCGTTTTGAATATGATTCAGGAAGGATTAGAGCAGGAAGTAAGGACATTATTACCTCAGTTTCATTTAAACGCATTACAAACAGTGGGGTATAGCGAATGGCTGCCTTATTTTAATGGTGAGATTTCATTGGCGCGCGTAATTGAGCTTATTCAGCAAAACACTAGGCATTATGCGAAGCGACAAATGACCTGGTTTAAAAAAGACCCTGAAATTAAGTGGTACCAAGCATCTAGTATAAGCGCCGATCAAATAATTCAGTAGAAATACGTCCGCATTTATTTTATTATGATTTGAATAAAGTTTAGTTTTAAGATCAATCTTAATTCTAAAGCTTTTTTATGCAAAAAAAATCAGTACTATTTTTTGTATGTTTTTTATCGCTGACCCAGCTCTTTTCTCAAGGGCAAACTATTCAGTTTGAAAAATATACATTACCCAACGGTTTAAAAGTGATTTTACATGAGGACCATAGTGCTCCCGTTGTGGCCGTTACCGCCTTATATCATGTAGGTTCAAAAAATGAAGACACAGCGCGAACTGGTTTTGCGCATTTCTTTGAACATTTACTATTTGAAGGTTCCGAAAATATTAAGCGAGGAGAATTTGACAAATATGTAACCAATGCAGGCGGTGTATTAAATGCGAACACTACACAAGACCGAACTTTTTATTATGAATTATTGCCGTCCAATCAGTTGGACCTGGGGTTGTGGTTAGAAAGTGAGCGTATGATGCATGCAAAAATTGAACAAGTAGGGGTTAACACGCAAAGAGAAGTAGTGAAAGAAGAAAAAAGAATGCGTATTGACAATCGACCTTATGGAAGTTTTTTACCTGAAATGCTTAAGCGTGCATTTAAAGTACATCCTTACAAGTGGGCGCCTATTGGAAGTATGGAACATCTAAATGCTGCAAAATTAGAAGAGTTTATTCAGTTTTATAAAACCTATTATGTGCCGAACAATTGCGTATTGTCCATTGCGGGTGATTTTGATAAAGCTACTGTTAAGAAAAAAATAGAAGCCTATTTTGCGCCAATTGCAAAAGGCGCCAATATCATTAGACCTTCGATTGTGGAACCACCATTGGGTGGGGAAGTGCGTGATATCATTCAGGATAATGTTCAATTGCAAGGAGTGTTTCAGGCTTATCGTGCGCCGAAGCAAGGAGGAGCTGAGTATTATGCATTCAATGTATTGTCTAATATATTATCAGGAGGAGCATCTTCTAGAATGAATAAAGTATTAGTGGATAAGAAGCAAGTAGCAGCCTACGCGGGTTCATCACCTTTCTTTAACGAAGACGAAGGGTTGTTTATTACTTTGGCATTGGCCAACGCAGGTGTAAAAGCAGAGACCTTAGAATTGAGTATGGATAGTGTTGTGAATGATTTAAAAACGGGATTAGTAGGGGAACGTGAGTTTCAAAAAGTGAAAAATCAAATCACTACCGAACTGGTATCAAGTAAAAGTACCATGGCAGGTATTGCTGAAAATTTGGCCAATTTTGAAGTGTATTTTGGAGATGCAAACCTGGTGAATACAGAACTAGAAAAATACAATAAAGTAACAAGAGAAGATGTTTTAAAAGTGGCTCAAAAATACCTAAACAAAGACAATCGTGTTGTTTTGTATTATGTGCCTAAATCCAAAACTTCTACAAAATAATCATCCATACACGAATTCACTTATAAAAAGTAAATCATGAAAAAATTAATATATAGTTTATTGATCTGTTTGCCAAGCATATTGGTAGCGCAAACAATCGACAGAACAAAAGCGCCAGCGCCCGGGAAAGCACCTTTAATTCAAGTGGGTAATCCCGTAAAATTTACCTTGGCAAATGGGCTACAAGTATTTGTTGTAAAAAATACTAAACTACCAAGAGTTACAGCGACCCTTTCCTTGGATATAGACGGTTTTGCCGAAGGGGATAAAGCAGGTCTTGCAGATATGGCGGGGCAATTATTAAAAAGAGGTACTACCACTAAATCGAAAATTGTTTTGGATGAGGCAGTTGAATATTTAGGTGGTTCCTTGTCTACGTCGAGTCAAACAGCTAGTGTAAGTTCTTTAAAAAATAATTTTCCTCAGTTAATGGGATTAATGGCAGAAGTGGTCTTGCATCCAGCTTTGTCTAATGATGAATTGGAAAAAGTAAGAAAACAAACCTTATCTGGAATTGAATCAGGAAAAGACAATGCCGACGAGATCTCTAATAATGTAATGAAGAAATTGGTGTATGGTGCAAATCATGCCTATGGAGAAATTACCACTTCAAAATCGGTTAATAATGTAAAAGTAGAAGATGTTAAACATTTCTTCGCTACTTACTGGAAGCCGAATATTGCCTACTTGATTTTTGTTGGAGATATCGAACCCGCAACTGCAAAGGCTTTAGCCGAGAAAAATTTTGGTGGATGGGTGAAAGGAAATGTTGCGAAGCAAGTTTTTCCAAAACCAATTAAGCCAGCACAAACTTATGTGGCCATTGTAGATCGTCCTGCTTCGGTTCAAAGTGTTGTTGCGGTGGCTTCGACGATTGATTTAGTTCAAGGCACACCAAATGTGATTCCAAGTTCGGTTATGAATAATATTTTAGGTGGTGGCTTTTCGGGTCGTTTGTTTGCGAATTTAAGAGAAAAACATGGCTTTACATATGGTGCTTACTCTGCATTAAGTCCTAACCGACAAGTGGGTATGTTTTCGGCTGAGGCATCGGTGAGAAATGAAAAAACGGATAGTTCGATTCAAGAAATATTGCATGAAATAAATGTAATCAGAAACGAAAAAGTAGGAGATACCGAACTGTCACGCATGAAAAACTATTTATCTGGGGGCTTTGCACGTTCATTAGAAAATCCTGCAACTATTGCAAGCTTTGCATTGAATGTAGCACGTTATCATATGCCTGCTGATTATTATCAAAACTATTTAGCCAATTTAGCTGCTGTAGATGCTCAAAAAGTACAGGATGCTGCGAAGGCTTTATTGAATCCAAGTCAAATGCATATTGTTATTGTAGGTAATGCAAAACAGATTGCTAAAGGGTTGGAAAAATATGGCCCATTAAAATATTTTGATTTGGAAGGAAATGAAATAGCAGCCCCTACCGAAGCAAAAACAGACGCTTCATTAACGCCTGTAGTATTGATGCAAAAAGTAATTAATGCAGCAGGTGGGGAAGCTGCCATTGCTGCTATTAAGGATATTCAATTAACAGGAACGGCTTCCGTGATGGGACAGTCCTTGAATATGGAACAAAAACTGGTCATGCCAGGCAATATCGTTTCCGTGATGTCTATGGGAGGCATGGCTATTATGAAACAATCAGTTGTGGATGGCAAGTATTCAGTGAGTCAGCAGGGGATGGAAGCGCCTATTACAGATGAAATCAAAGAAGAATTAGATGGGGCTGCACATATTGTTCCAGAAGTTTATTTTGTTAACAAAGGATATCAGTTAAAAATAGTAGGTGCTGAAAAAGTAGATGGCAAGGATGCAATTGATGTTGAAATTACAACACCTTTGGGCAAATCTTCTCACCGTTATTATGATGCGGCTACTTATTTGTTGGTAAAAGCATCTAAATCACAAGAAGTACCAGGAAGAGGAACCGTTACCCAACAGCAGTTTTATAAAACCTATAAGGAAGTAAACGGAGTACAATTGCCAACCGAAGAAATCATTGATATGGGTCAAGTAAAAATCAATGTAAAATACACCGATATCAAAGCCAATCAAGGATTAAAAGTAGCGGACTTAAAATAAGTTAGCAATAGGATTTGCAATCATTACATTAGCAAATCTGCAATAAAAAAAGCGCATTCATTTTTGAATGCGCTTTTTTTTATATAGTATTTTTTTTATTTTAAAATCGAATACCATAACCAATATTAAACATCAATCGGTTGCCAGTATAATTTGCGTATACATTTGGCTTGTCATTTAAACGGTAAGGGAATATTGCGTCTTTGGTAGCAGTATTTACCACTGTCAAATCAATGAAATGATGATTTGTTCTGTAGCCAATACCACCACTCACTGTCCAGTGTGATGCTTTAATGCTTTCGTCTTTATAAGGAGAACCATAATAAGCAGTTCCTGCTCTTAACATCCAGTTGCCATCTATTCTTAATTCAGATCCAATTTTAAAGTTGACATTGTTTTTGTAAATGGATTTGATCGTTGCATTTAAAGCATGGTAATAATCAGTGCTTGCTTGGTCGTATGTATTTGCATAGTAATGGGTACCTGCATAATTCACGAATTCCAAATCGGCACTAATAAAACCTAATGGTTGTGTAGGTTTATTAGGTGCAGCAAAAAAGTAACTTGTACTAATGGTTGCCTTTCCTGGAGTTGCTAAAGTGTATTCTCTAAGTCCATCATACCCATCATTTAATTCAGCTGAACTAACGGATTGAACACCAGCGTATCCTTCGGTGTTGGTAGTCATGTCGCTACTAAGCTTGTCTCTGAATGTAATTAACTGAGGTGTATGTAAAGCAAGTCCTACTCTTAAATAAGATTCTAATTTATAAATCACCCCAAATTTTGCACCCAATCCCCAACCTCTTGAACTAAAATTTTCATTGAAAACAAAGCCGCCAAAATTATTGGCAGGATTGCCAGTAGCATCGGTTTCGGAATAGGTAGTTGCGCGATTATAGTTAATCATTGGCATTATTAAGCTAGCACCTAAATACAATTTATCTTCTACATTGCCGCCCCAGCCAAAGGCTAACTCATTATAACTTCCACTTGTTGTAGCATCATATACTTGATTTACGCCTGTGCTTAAAGAAGCTAAACTTTGGTAACCAGTTACGGCGCCACTTGCATTGGCAGTTGTATCTACTAAATAAGTTCTGAAAGCCAAAGAGCTTCCAAAAATATAATTGTTTAAAGCGGCATTGGTGTCGGCACGATCGTGCACTAGTTCTTCTAAATATTTTTCAGAGTAACTACTAAAATTGTTACGTCCACTAAAACGAGTATGGTTGTCGTAATCAGCTATTTGATTAAATGTAATTGCGAATGCAGAACTCGTCCAGTTGTTTTTTCTTTGTCCATCTGCAAATACAATTCCTACCGAACCAAAACTTGCTTTGCTAGCATTAGAAGAACTATTATGACTTAAGTAACTAAAATTATTTTGTTGCACTAAGAACTTAGGCGTTAATAATATTTCACCCGACTTGTAAAATCCTAAGCCAGCTGGGTTAATATGATTCGACGACAAATCGCCACCTAGTGATCCCATTGCACCGCCCAATGCATTGCTTCGTGCCGTTCCATTGGGAGCGAACCAAGAAAGTCTTAATCCGTCCTCAGGGTCTTGTGCATACATGGTTAAACTTGATCCCAATAAGATCAATAAAAATATCTTTTTCATATTTGAACTTTTTATAAAATACGTGAATGCTTACATGAATAATAATTAGTGATTTCTTGGAGCACGACCACCGCCAGACGATGAGCCTGAGCTGTTAAAACCACCACTTCTTCCGCCGGCATTGTTGTTTACAGGAGTTGAATTCGAATTATTATTGTTATTTGTTACGCTCGAAGATCTTGTTTGATTTCCTGAATTGTTATTATTGTTAAAATAACGTACTGGGCGATCCCAGCTATTTGCGTAATTGGTATTTGTATTATTCGTTACGACTCTTTTTATAAGAGAACCAAAATTGTTATTTAAGTTGGCATTGCCTGTGTAACGTGTATTGCCATTCATCGTGTTATAGCTATTGTTAAATCCTCTAGAAGATGATGGGTTGCGATAAGCAGCTAAACCTGGAGCACTGTTGCGCACGGCAGCAGGATTTTGATAATGCATATTGCGTCCTGGGAAACCACCAACATATCCACCGCCATAATAACCCGCATATGGGTTCCAATAGCCTGCATAATAAGGGTTCCATCCAAATCCGCCATATCCATAGCCAAGTCCTGCGTAGCCAAATCCACCGAATCCCCCATATCCATAACCAAAGTCGTTGAATCCCCAACCTAAGCTATAGTAAGAATTCATGTAGGGTGCATATCCGCCCCAGCCAAATCCCATTGAGACACCAAAAGGATTGTACCAAGAGGATCCGTAAATTCCACTATACCAACTGTTCCAACCTCCATAGGAAGGATAGTATGCGTAATTGTATCGAGGGTCATTCCAATAACCAAAATCGTCTAATGCATCCCAACGATATCTATTGGCAACTTTCAATCTTAAATAACGATCGTCTGGATAGCTTTGATAATCTTGGTACTCGGCTTGATCCCCATTGTCTACTTGACTTTGGTTGTTATTATAATTGCCCGCAGATGCTTGATTTTGGGCTACCTTATTGTTTGGAATAGAATATAAATCGTCACTTGCTGCTACGGTAGTTTGTTGCAAACTTGTACAACTTGTACCAATACAACTAATCGTTACCAAGCTCAATGCAAGAAGCCTAAGCGGAGATGAGGTTATACTTGTGTTCATGTTGATGTAGTTTAGGTTTTTATATGCCCTTAATTTAGCATACATTTGCTGATTCAAAGCTACGAAAAATTAGGATATAGGGCTTTTTTCGTAGTTTGTTTTTAGCACTAAAATTGTTAAGATTTATAAAAAATGGCAAAAGAACTTACAACAAGAGCGGACGACTATGCTCAGTGGTACAATGACCTTATTTTAAAAGGTGAATTAGCTGACTATAGCGCAGTAAGAGGATGCATGGTAATTAAACCATATGGTTATGCATTATGGGAAAATATGCAAGCAGCTCTAGATAAAATGTTTAAAGATACGGGGCATCAAAATGCGTATTTCCCTTTGTTTGTTCCAAAGTCTTTATTTGAAGCAGAGGAAAAAAATGCCGAAGGTTTTGCAAAAGAGTGCGCCATTGTTACGCACTATCGTTTAAAAACAGACCCTGATCATAAAGGAAAGTTAATGGTGGATCCTGAAGCGAAATTGGAAGAAGAATTAATTGTTCGTCCAACCAGTGAAGCCATAATTTGGAATACTTATAAAACATGGATTCAGTCTTATCGTGATTTACCTATTTTGGTGAACCAATGGGCGAATGTAGTAAGATGGGAAATGAGAACTAGATTGTTCTTAAGAACTGCTGAATTTTTATGGCAGGAAGGACATACTGCACACGCATCTAAAGAAGAAGCCATTGCGGAAACTGTACAAATGTTAAACGTGTATGCCGATTTTGCAGAAAATTGGATGGCGGTCCCCGTCATTAAAGGGGTTAAATCGGCAAATGAAAGATTTGCTGGTGCTGAAGATACCTATTGCATTGAAGCTTTAATGCAAGATGGCAAGGCTTTACAAGCAGGGACTTCTCACTTTTTAGGTCAAAATTTCGCGAAAGCATTTGATGTAAAATTCAGTGATAAGAATAATAAGTTAGATTATGTTTGGGCTACAAGTTGGGGTGTAAGTACTCGATTAATTGGTGGCTTAGTAATGACACATAGTGATGACCAAGGTTTGGTATTGCCTCCAAGAATTGCTCCGATTCAAGTAGTGATCGTTCCGATTTTTAAGGGCGAGGATCAAAAAGCATTATTGGATGAAAAAGTACATGCATTGGTTGCTTCATTTAAAGCAGCCGGCATTCGTGTTAAATATGATGATTCAGATAATCAAAGACCAGGTTGGAAATTTGCAGAATATGAATTGAAAGGAGTACCTGTAAGAATTGCAGTAGGACCAAGAGATTTAGAAAACAACCAAGTGGAAATTGCACGTCGAGATACCAAAGAAAAATCAAGCGTAAGCATGGATGGCTTAACTGAAACAGTAAGCAATTTGTTATTAGAGATACAAGCAAATTTGTTGAATCGTGCAACACAATACAGAGACGAGCATATTACTAAAGCAGATACTTGGGATGAGTTTGTACAAATTTTAGATACCAAAGCAGGCTTTGTTTCTGCGCATTGGGATGGCACTGCTGAAACGGAAGAGAAAATCAAAGAATTAACCAAGGCTACGATTCG
>CANGMV010000015.1 GCA_947454745.1 Bacteroidota bacterium
CGAATCGGTGCTACCATCCTCTTTGGTAATTGTTTCTTCTTCGTAAGCGTTAGATAAGATTAACAAAAACATCCTATCCAATCCAATCGAAGTTTCAATAACATAAGGAATATAATGCTGATTAATCTCCGTGTCAAAGTATTGCATTTTCTTTTTACTAAACTCTTGGTGACGACTTAAATCAAAATCAGTGCGAGAGTGAATACCCTCTACTTCCTTAAAACCAAATGGAAATTCATATTCAATATCCAATGCTGCATCGGCATAGTGCGCTAACTTAACGTGGTCATGAAAACGGTATTTGCTTTCGGCAATGCCCAAGCTTAAATGCCATTTCATACGTTCGTTTTTCCAATGCTCATACCATTCTTTCTGAGTACCTGGCTTAATGAAAAATTGCATTTCCATTTGCTCAAACTCACGCATTCTAAATATAAATTGACGCGCAACAATTTCGTTTCTGAACGCTTTTCCTGTTTGTGCAATACCGAAAGGAATTTTCATTCTTGCCGTTTTTTGCACATTCAAAAAATTAACAAAAATACCTTGCGCTGTTTCAGGTCTTAAATAAATTGTACTTGCTTCATCGGTTACAGAACCTAGTTCGGTAGAGAACATTAAATTGAACTGGCGAATCTCTGTCCAGTTGCCCGTTCCACTCACACTACAATGAATTTTATGATCATCGATCAATTTTTTCAATCCTACATAATCATCATTTGCCAACAAGGTATCCATATCGGCAATTAATTTGTCAGCTCCAGCTTGGTCCCCTTTTTCGATTAATTTTTCAGCATGCCCTTCAATTAAATGATCCACACGGTATCTTTTTTTACTATCCTTATTGTCAATTAAAGGATCGCTAAAACTATCCACGTGACCACTTGCTTTCCAGGTAGTAGGATGCATAAAAATAGCAGCGTCAATACCTACAATATTTTCATTCATTTGCGTCATGGAATTCCACCAATAATCACGAATGTTTTTCTTTAGTTGTGATCCATAAGGACCATAATCATAAACGGCACTAAGTCCATCGTAAATTTCACTACTTGGAAAAACAAAACCATATTCCTTGGCATGCGAAATGATCGCCTGTAATGTATTGTCTGTTGGGGTCTTACTCATAGTGGGCAAAGATAAGGAGGAATCAATTATCGGTGTAATTTTTCGTTATTTACATGGCGAGTCGCGTCCCTATTGGTTTTCTTTTGCATGTTTTTCTCCAAAGCGCTTGTTAAATCAACGCCAGTTTGATTGGCTAAGCAAATAAGTACAAACAAAACATCGGCCATTTCATCGGCCATTAATAGTTCCTCTTCTTTATTTTTAAAAGACTGATCGCCGTATTTACGAACCATAATACGCGATAGCTCTCCTACTTCTTCCATTAAAATTCCCAAATTGGTGAGCTCGCTAAAATATTTAACGCCCACAGTTTTGATCCATTGGTCTACTTTTTCTTGTGCCTGTTGAATGGTAATATTATCGGACATTTTAATGATTGATTTATTCTTTATTTTTTGAATCTATCGAAATGGTAACGGGTCCATCATTGATCAACCCTACTTTCATATCTGCGCCAAATTGCCCTGTTTGAATAGGTGCCCCTAAGTCTTTTTCCAATTGTTGAATCATCGCTTCATAAAGTGGTATGGAAACATCCGGCTTAGCTGCTGCTATATAAGAGGGGCGATTCCCTTTTTTTGTAGAGGCATGCAAGGTGAATTGACTCACCAATAAAATAGACCCTCCCGCTTCCAAAAGGCTCTTATTCATTACGCCTTGCTCATCTTCAAAAATGCGCATATTTACAATCTTATTGGAAAGCCATTCAATATCGGCCGAATCGTCCTCATTTACAATCCCTACCAATACCATCAAGCCTTTTTGGATTTGACCAATAATACGCCCTTCGACAGTTACACTTGCCTCCGATACTCTTTGAATTACCACTCTCATACATTCGGTTTTACGCCATGAAGATAAACAAAACTATTTTCACTAATTTAGCTGTAATTTCAATCCCTTGAGTAGTATAAAAAAATTAGCAAGCCAAACTGCCTGGTATGGACTAAGTTCCATTGCCGCTAGGTTTATAAGCTATTTATTGACCCCCTTTTTAACGTATAAGCTTACCGAAATAGCTTATGGGGAGCAATCTATTGTCTACTCTTTTATCCCTTTTTTAAATGTAATTGTAACGCATGGAATGGAAACTGCCTATTTCCGTTTCGGTTCTAAGGAAAATGAAGAAAAGATATACCATACCAGTAGCTTCTCAATGATTCTTGTTACTGCCTTGGTCATTATTGGGCTTGTTTTATGGAGTGCTCCTGTGGCCAATTTATTACAAATAAATTTACACCCCGAATACATTAGTTTAGTTGCCTGGGTGGTAGGATTGGATGCATTAACCACCATTCCTTTTTCAAGTTTGAGACTCGCGGGCAAGCCTAAGAAATTTGCATTCATAAAAATTGGCGGCATCCTTTTAAATATTTTAGCAACCTATGTATTTATAAGCACCCTTCCACAATATGCAGGAACGCACCCGACTAGTTTTATTGCAAGCATCTACAAACCAGGATGGGAAGTAGGTTATATTTTAATTGCCAATATTATTCAAAATGTATTTGTGCTATTGTTATTGCAACAAGAAATTAGAAAACTACGCTTCACATTCGACTTTGCATTGTGGCGAAAAATGATGCTATATTCTTTGCCCTTAATATTGGTAGGCTTTGGTGGAACGATTAATGAAACCATGGACCGTATTATGCTTGGATGGTGGGGGCCAGGCGAAAGCCCCGATGCCAATAAAGCACTGGCAGGTATTTATAGCGCTTGTTACAAGTTGGCTATTTTAATTACCATTTCGGTGCAAGCATTCCGAATGGGGGCAGAACCTTTTTTCTTTAAGCAAGCCGAATCGGACAATGCTCCCAAAACTTATGCAAGAGTGATGAAGTTTTTTGTAATTACTTTATGCATTATGTTTTTAGGCGTTGTTTTATATTTAGATATTTGGAAAGAATTTATACGCAATCCCGAAATGTATGTAGGGCTTAAAGTGGTGCCTATCTTACTAATGGCGAATATATTTTTAGGTGTTTATTACAACTTAAGCATTTGGTATAAATTAAGCAATAACACCATGGCGGGTGCTTGGATTACCTTACTAGGAGCGGCTATCACCATTCTCATTAACTATATTGCCATTCCACATTTTGGCTATATGGCAAGTGCCTGGGCCACATTCTTTTGTTATGGCACAATGATGATAGTGAGTTATAAATGGGGGCAAAAAGTGTATCCTATACCTTACGCTACTAAAAAACTAATTGCCTATTTTGTGATTTGCTTAATGCTATTTGGAATTAATAATTTAGTTCGAATGGTTTCACAAAACCAACCCTTCAATTATTTATTCGCAACCATTTTATTATTTGCATTCATCGCATTTGTAGCAAGAATAGAAAAGAAAGAATTAAAAACGATATTAAATAAACAAAATTAATGGCCGAAGATTTAAGCATACAAAAAGGAACGAAGCAGGAACAATATGAATCCTTGATTCCGCAAATTGAAGCACTATTATACGGGGAGACCAATTTGATTGCGAACCTTGCCAATATTAGTGCTGCTTTAAAAGAGCAGTTCAATTGGTGGTGGGTTGGTTTTTATTGGGTAGAACAAGACGAATTGGTATTAGGTCCCTTTCAAGGCCCTGTGGCATGCACGCGTATTAAAAAAGGACGTGGAGTTTGTGGAGGTAGTTGGGAAAAAGGCACTACTTTAATTGTAGCAGATGTAGAAAAATTCCCTGGACATATTGCTTGCAGTAGCGCCTCAAAATCGGAAATCGTTGTACCTGTTTATCATAAAGGAAATATTGTAGGTGTTTTGGATGTGGACAGTGAACACTTGGCACAGTTCGACGAAACAGACAAATTATACCTTGAGCAAATTGTAGGATTGATTCCCAATATTTAATAAAGACGGGGCCGGCTTGACTTTGTCTTTAAAAAGTAGCCGAAAAATTAAAAAAATCAATTAAGTTTGCAACCCCTAAGCGGATGTGGCGAAATTGGCAGACGCACTAGACTTAGGATCTAGCGCCGCGAGGCGTGTGGGTTCGACCCCCTCCATCCGCACCAAATACAAACAAAAGGCCCTTTTTAGGGCCTTTTGTCATTCTCAAACCCCTCTTTTTATGTCCAATTGGGGCATTATTAGCTTTAAAAACTTACCTTTGCCCCCCTTAAACACTACATTAAAGTAGAAAATAGCAATATTATGGCAACAGTAAAAAGAACCAACATTGCACCGTTAAACGACAAATTAACAGTGACAATTGCAAAAGAAGATTACATCAAAGGCTTTGAAACAAGCTTAAAAAAGTACTCAAAAACAGCCAATATTCCTGGATTCAGAAAAGGAATGGTGCCCGCTGGATTAATTAAAAAAATGTACGGACAATCCGTTTTTCAAGACGAAGTTATTAAGACAGTCGAGAACGAGATGAACCAATATATTGCAAAAGAGAAAATCGAAATTTTTGCACAACCTCTTCCTGTTACTGCCGAATTTCCTGCAATGGATGTGAACAATCCTAGCAGTTACGATTTCTCCTTCGAAGTGGGCTTAAAGCCAGCTTTCACAATTGATACGAAAGGCATCAAAGCAACACGTTACAAGATTGAAGTAACCAACGATATGATTAATGCCGAAGTAGAAAGATTACAAATTCGCAATGGCAATATGACGGAGCCAGAAGTTGCTGAAACCGAAGAGAATGTTTTAAATGTAACTTTCACCGAATCTGATAAAGAAGGTAATGAAATCGAAGGTGGATTATCGAAAGACAATTCATTATTAATTAAATATTTTGCTCCAAAAGCAAGAAAAGAATTTATTGGAAAGAAAACAGGTGATGCTGTTACAATTCAATTGGGAAAGGCATTTGAAGAAAAAGAATTAGATATTATTTTAGCGGATTTAGGTTTAACTAAGGACCATGCAGATAAGCATTTCAAAGTAACTATTACCAAAGTAGGTATTGTAGAAAAAGCACCTTTAGACGAAACTTTATTCACTGTAACCTACCCTAATCAAACGATTACGAACGAAGCTGAATTTAGAGAAGCCATTAAAAAAGATATCGAAGGTTATTACGATCAACAATCGCGTAACCAAGTGCATGATCAAATTTACCATGCATTGATAGACAACACTAAAATGGAATTCCCGGCTGACTTCTTAAAACGTTGGTTACAAACAGGCGGTGAAAAACAAAGAACAGCCGAAGAAGCAGAAAAAGAATACCCAGTATTCCAAGACCAATTAAAATGGACTTTAATTAGCACACAATTAATCGCTGATCATAAAATTGAAGTAGTTGCTGAAGATTTAAAAGGGTTCGCAAAACAACAATTAATGAGTTATATGGGCGGACAATTAGGTGCATTAGGCGACAATGACCAATGGTTGGAAGACTATGCTGCAAGAATGATGCAAGACAGAAAGTTTGTAGAAGATAGCTACCACCGTATTAGTACTGACAAATTGTTCCAAGCGATAGAAGCTGATGTTACAACAAAAGAAGAAAAAATAGCTGCTGAAAAGTTTGCTGAAAAACTACAAAACCACCACCACTAATACCTAGATGCGTCCTGAACAACGCATTTATTTGATATTCAAGACCCTCACCTATCAAGGAGGGTCTTTTTTTATCTATTTTAAGGCAAGTTTGGCACCGTTTTTGCATTAGCTTAGGCGAATAGGTTTTACCTTTACTTTATTAGAAAAACACATATATGAACTTAGGCAAAGAATTTGAAAAATACGCTGTAAAGCACCGAGGCATTAGCAGCAACACATTACACCAATATCAAAATAGTGTAACCAACCTTACCCCCTATATTATCGAGGAAAGACCCATGAATGTGGCAAGCATGGATGTATTTAGTCGTTTAATGATGGACAGAATTATCTTCTTAGGTGAAGGCATCAACGATTATGTTGCGAATATTGTGACTGCACAATTATTGTTCTTAGAGAGTACCGATCGTACCAAGGACATTCAAATGTATATCAATAGCCCAGGCGGAAGCGTTTATGCCGGTTTGGGTATTTATGATACGATGCAATTTATTGGACCCGATGTTGCAACCATTTGTACAGGTATGGCAGCAAGCATGGGTGCCATTTTATTATGCGCTGGTGTGGAAGGTAAAAGAACTGCATTAAAACATAGCCGCATTATGTTACACCAACCAAGTGGTGCAGTAGGTGGCCAAGCATCTGATATTGAAATTACAGCAAGAGAAATTAAAAAATTAAAACACGAACTATACGAAGTAATCGCTATCCATACACACAAGGATGTGGAAGTTGTTGCTAAGGATTGTGATAGAGATTTTTGGATGACTGCCGCAGAGGGAAAAGAATATGGCTTAGTAGACGAAGTTTTATTAACCAACCCAAGAAAGCAAAAAAAGTAGTTCCCCTTTAAAAGGGTTGTACTAAATAACCAGCTAAAAGCTAGCATTAACTAATTATTACAAATTGAAATTATGATACTTACCAATCGTTTTTTAATGGAAGAGGACGAAGAACCAAAAGCAGACAAAAAAGAAGAGACAGGACCAGGGTTCTTAAATAAAAAAATGGAACAAATCTTTTTTGAGAAAAGATCAATTTATTTATGGGGTCAAGTGGATGACAAGTCGGCTAAAGACATCGTAACAAAATTATTATTATTAGATGCAGATAAGCCAGGAGAAGAAATTAACTTTTACATTAATAGCCCAGGTGGCGTTGTAACGAGTGGCATGGTGATGTTCGATACGATGAACTTAATTAAAAGTCCTGTTCATACCATTTGTATGGGCTTGGCTGCAAGTATGGGTTCTATATTATTGAGCATGGGTGAAAAAGGAAAGCGTACCATTTTTCCACATGGCGAAGTAATGATCCACCAACCAAGTTTAGGTGGCTATTTTCAAGCGACCAGTGCTGATATCGAAATTCAAGCAGAACAAATTAGAAAGACTAAAGAATTAGGTGCAAAAATTTTAGCGAAGAACTGTGGCAAGAGCATGGAACAAATCATGGCCGATTTTGATAGAGACTATTGGATGAATGCCGAAGAAGCAGTTGCATATGGTATTGTAGATAAAATTGCGAAGAGCTTATAATTTATAAAGTAATAAAAGATGAAGATGAGTAAGGGCGAGACAACGATACATTGTTCATTTTGTGGACGCAGCCGAGACGAAGTAAAAATTCTGATTGCTGGCCAAGAGGGACATATATGTGAGAACTGTATTGAACATGCTCATGAGATTATTGAAAAAGAATTTCATCAGAAAAAAGCAGATGGCAAAGCAGGCACCCTAAAAGTGCAAAAACCAACAGCCATAAAAGCATTTTTAGACCAATACATTATTGGACAAGACGAGGCTAAGAAAATATTATGTGTAGCTGTATACAATCACTTTAAACGCATTAACCTTCCTACGACAACAAAAAATGAAGTAGAGATTGAAAAAAGCAATGTGATTATGATTGGTGAGACGGGTACTGGAAAAACCTTATTGGCTAAAACCATTGCCAAATTGTTAAACGTCCCTTTCGCAATTGTAGATGCAACGGTGTTTACCGAAGCAGGTTATGTAGGAGAAGATGTGGAGAGCATGTTAACGCGCTTATTGCAGAACTGCGATTATGATGTGGAAGCTGCGCAAAGGGGAATTGTATATATTGACGAGATAGATAAAATTGCACGAAAAAGCGATAATGCTTCCATTACAAGAGACGTGAGTGGTGAAGGTGTACAACAAGGTTTATTAAAAATGCTGGAAGGAACCGAGGTATTGGTACCCCCGCAAGGAGGCCGTAAACATCCCGATCAGAAAATGATAAAGGTAGATACTAAGAATATCCTATTTATTTGCGGAGGTGCATTTGATGGCATTGACAAAATCATTGCACGTCGTATTAATACCAATGCCATCGGATTTAGCGTGAATAAAGACGAACAAGAATTACAACGCAAAAATTTATTGCGCTTCGTAAATGCACAGGATATTAAAACCTTTGGTTTAATACCTGAAATGCTTGGACGTTTACCTATTGTTACTCATTTAGAACCATTGGATGCAGCAACTTTAAGAAGCATTTTAACGGAGCCAAAGAATGCATTAATTAAACAATACACTCAACTGTTTGAAATTGAAAATATCAAGTTAACTATTGATCCTGCAGTATATGATTTTATTACTGCTAAAGCCATGGAATACAAATTAGGTGCAAGGGGCTTAAGAAGCATTTGCGAAAGCCTATTTACGCAAGCCATGTTTGATTTACCAGGAACTGACAATACCGAGTTTAATGTAACATTAGACTACGCAAAACAAATGTTCGACAAGAGCAAACTAAGCACTTTAAAAGTAGCTTAATCTATAAACCATTTATAATACAATTTTATGCAAGAATTAATTGACCGTTTAGTAAAAGAAGCAGGAGTTACTCCAGAACAAGCAAAACAATCTATTGAAACAATAGCTGCATTTGTAAAAGAAAAATTTCCAATGTTAGGAGGTGCCGTGAATCAAATTTTCAAAGCAGGAAAATAGTAAGGGAATAAGATTAATTTATTCACGCTGAGAAATAAAAAAAGCCTTCCTATTCGGAAGGCTTTCAAGCAAGCAATCATAAACTAGGAATAATTCCTACATCAATAGTAATAATTTTTTCATAAAAAAAACTATTTTTCTTTAAAGAATTATCCCGATAACTACAATTTGTTAGTTTATTGATGAAGCTAGGCTTTCATTATCAATCATCTATATGAACACGCGACCTTAACTGGCTCGCTTCTGCCTGGGATAAATCACAAAGTTCCGCAATTTCTCTCCATCCTATCCTACCCCCTTGTTCCTTTTTAAGCTTAAGTATCAATCCAATTTGCTTGTCTGTAAATAGTCCTAATTGCTGCCAATCGGGAAAGTTCAACGCATTGGCATTGACTACTATATTTTCAGGGTGGGCTATATATAAATGCCGCTTAATAGACTGATAAGCTGAATCAGAAAGTCCATATACTTTACCAATTTGTCGTACTCGCGTAAAGGCGCCTAAATAATTTCTGTAGGCTACAATATGTTGAATAATACTTAATGGGAGATGTGTTTTTTGCTGCCATTCATTT
This sequence comes from Bacteroidota bacterium, assembly GCA_947454745.1. GTDB lineage: Bacteria > Bacteroidota > Bacteroidia > Chitinophagales > Chitinophagaceae > Sediminibacterium. Next base: position 9,218 of record CANGMV010000015.1, read on the forward strand.
TCAAGTGCAGTATTAATATCTAATTTCCAATCTGTTTCCTCCATTCCATTAAATACATGGCTTGGATTGTATTTTTTCCAAGCGAACGTCTTGGCTGCAATTTGTTTTACCTGAACATAAGGCCTTAATAAAGAAAATAATTCCGGACTCAGTCCATAGAGTCTTGCAAAATCATCGGGACTTTTAAAGTAGCCCCCTTTTAAGCGGTAATGTAATAGTGATTTTACTTGTTTTTCAGGCAAGCCTAATCGAATTGCGTTTACACTATCAATGGTATTCGGATCAAAATAAAATAAATGGTGCGTCAAATCATTTTTACTTACACTATCACGCAGTGAATTGTTATGAGGGAGTAACCAACTGAGTAATACCGATCCAAAAAGAATGCATCCTAAAACGACAATGCCTTTGATTTCTTTTTGACTAAAATAAAAGTAGGCTTTCCAAGAAGCTTGTATCATTTTTGAATACGAAGTAAACCGAATTCAAATATCCTTCCCATCGTATTTTACGCAAGTATTATAAAATATAGCTTATGCCGTAAATTGTAACCCGTCGTAGGCCATCTTTATAAATGAAGGTAACTGTGGTTCTACAATAGCCTGTAATCCAATCTGGTGGCTGAAATGCGTAAAATATACTTGTGGCACTCCCAATTCGGTAGCCAACGCAATGGCTTCATTTAAAGTAAAATGGGTAGGATGAGGTTGCGGGCGCAATGCACTTAAAATTAATACTTTGGACCCTTTAATTTTTTGCTTTTCTTCCTCACTAATAAAATTCACATCGGTGATATAGGTAAAATCGCCAATTCTAAAACCAAGTACGGGCAATTCCCTATGCATCACTTGAATCGGTGTAAACTTCAGTTCGCCAATTTTAAAAGGATCATGGTGAATGGTGTGTAACAACATTTCAGGCAATCCTGCATCCTTATGCTTTTCAAATGCATAATAAAAATCACGCTTTATGGCAACCTGTGTAATCTCATTTGCATAAATCTGCATGGGTTGGTTGGAATGAAAATTAAAAGGTCTAATATCATCCAATCCTGCATAATGATCTCGGTGAGGATGGGTAAATACCACTGCATCCAAATGCGTGGTGCCCGTTCTTAACATTTGGTACCTAAAATCAGGTGTAGTATCAATTACTACAGCCGTATGTTCCGTTTCAATTTTAATACTTGTACGCAAACGACTATCTCTTGGATCTTTGGAAGTACACACTTCACAATCGCACCCAATTAAGGGAACACCTGTACTTGTGCCGGATCCTAAAATAGTAATAGTCAACAAAATGACGAATTTAAAAATGAGCTGGCTCTGCTTGAAATTAAGCCTCAGACAAAGACAAACGTTGCACTTCTTCAAATAATTTTTGAGAGTCGTGTGTAAGCTTGTCGAATTGAATATCCAATTGAGGAATCAATTCCAATAATGTATTAATTCTGGCTTCTATATTTAAAAATTTATTCAGCACCACAATTCTTTTAGATTCTAACAAGCACCAACCGCTCTGAAAATTACCGCGCTCGTATCTGACAACAAATTCTGATTCACCTAAAATATCTTCTAACTTGTTTAATGTAGTTTGAGTCAATTTCATATTATGCATTGATTTATAGGGTAGTAAGTGGACATACAAATATAGTTTTTTAGCAAACTAAGCTGGTAAATAAGGCCTAGTAGTTATTCACATTTCGTACCTTTACCAACACTCATTTTATATGGCTTTTACACATCGAAAAATAATAAATGACCCGGTGCATGGTTTTATTACCATCAACGATCCGCTCATTTTTGAAATTATCAGTCATCCTTTTTACCAAAGGTTAAGAAGGATCCAACAAATGGCTTTAGCGCAATTGGTTTACCCAGGTGCGGTGCATACCCGTTTACACCATTCTTTGGGAGCCTACCATTTAATGTGCATGGCAATTAACGAACTAAAGGATAA
>CANGMV010000016.1 GCA_947454745.1 Bacteroidota bacterium
GGAGTGGTTAACTTATCTTTTGTGTATTTATCTTTCTCCAAATCCACAGGCTTAAATGGATAATTTTTGAAAATTTCGGCTGTGTAAGTCACAGCCTCTCTATCGTCAGAAACCTTTCGTTCAATTACCTCATTCAATCGCCAATTGCGTTTGGCCGTGTCCCATAATATATTTTCTGCCCTTAAATTGTAGACTACTTTGCCATTCAGTACTTTATAAGCAAAAAATCCAGAACCCCTATTATTGGCAGTGTCATAGCCATAAACACCTGCATAGGTAAAAGAATCAATTCTAAAATAAATATCTGTAGAAGTAGTTAATAAGGCATTGTAACTGGAATGATTATCGACATAGGCGGCTTCGAAACTACCTCTAATATTATTGGCCTTTGGGACAATCCATTGATTGGACACCCATAATAACAATCCCAACAATACACCCCCAATCCAATAAGGTCTTAACCATCTATTATACGTCGTACCACTTGCTAAAATGGCTACAATTTCGGTTTGACCTGCCATTTTGGAAGTAAAAAAAATTACCGCAATAAATACGAATAAAGGAAATAATAAAGCAATAATATGAGGGATAAATCCAATATAATAATGGGTTATAATTTCACCGCCCGATAAACCAGATTTAACAAAGTCATCGGTCTTCTCACTCACATCAATCACAATTGCAATAACTGCAAATAAAAAGATAGAGAAAAAGAAAACTCTAAAAAACTTTTTTAATATGTACCAATCTAGTTTTTTCACTCGGTATTATTTACAAACGCGTTTTTACTTGTTCAATCATACTTACTTTCCAGCTACTATAATCTCCTGCGACAATATGTTTTCTGGCTTCTCCAACCAACCAAAGATAAAAGGATAAGTTTTGAATACTCGCTAATTGCAACCCTAAAATTTCGTCCGCTTGAAATAAATGTCGCATGTATGCTTTCGTATAATATTGACTTAACTCATTCGGGATACCTGGATCCAATGGACTAAAATCTTTTTCCCATTTCTTATTCTTAATATTGATCACGCCTTGCGAAGTAAATATCATTCCATTCCGACCATTGCGCGTTGGCATTACGCAGTCAAACATATCTACTCCTAAATCAATCGCTTCTAAAATATTCCAGGGTGTACCTACGCCCATTAAATAACGGGGCTTGTCCACTGGTAAATTTTCACAACACAATGCGGTGAACTCATACATTTCGGGCTCGGTTTCTCCCACACTTAATCCTCCTATTGCATTACCCACTGCGTTTTTAGCACTTATATATTCACAGGATGCTTTTCTTAAATCCTTGTACATTCCTCCTTGTACAATAGGAAATAAATTTTGAGTGTACCCATATAAATCGGGCGTTTCCGCTAAACGATTAAAACAACGATCTAACCATATATGTGTAAGATCCATGCTCTTACGCACATATTCATATTCAGCAGGAATCGGTGGACATTCATCAAAAGCCATAATAATATCTGCTCCAATACTGCGCTGAATATCCATTACTTTTTCGGGACTGAACATATGTTTACTCCCGTCGATATGTGACTGAAATAATGCACCTTCCTGCGTGATTTTTCGCTTGCTGGCCAATGAAAAAACTTGGTACCCTCCACTATCAGTTAATATTGGTCGATCCCAGCCCATAAATTTATGTAACCCACCGGCCGCCTCCAATATTTCAGTGCCTGGTCTTAAATACAAATGATAGGTATTCCCAAGTATGATTTGAGCGTTAATGTCCGCTTTTAACTGTTGCTGGGTAACGGCTTTCACCGAACCAATGGTGCCTACTGGCATAAAGATAGGGGTCTGAATCGTACCATGATCGGTAGTAATCGTACCCGCACGAGCCGAACCTGTACTACTCTTATATTGTAAATCAAATGCTAATGCCGCCATGGCGCAAAGGTAAGGTCAAATATCATTACTTTTGTACCATGATTACTAACCTACCCGTATCTCCTATTTTGATAGGCGCATTTGCCTGTGTCATAGCCTTACAGTTATTTTACTATCTATTCTTTTTCTTAAGATTAGCGATTTATAAAAAGCCCAATAAAGCGGTGCATATGGAGCACCCTATTTCGGTGGTCATTTGTGCAAGGGATGAGGCCCATAATTTAGCCACTAATTTACCAGGAGTGTTGGTGCAAGAATATAGTACTACCCATGAAATCGTTTTAGTGAATGATAACTCTGAAGATGAATCAAAATATTTATTAGACGAGTTTAAAAAATCTTTTAAGAATTTAAATGTCGTTAACCTTACACAAGATGCCAAAATGATTAATGGGAAAAAATTTCCTTTGTCTATGGGTATCAAATCGGCTAAATATGAAACCTTATTATTAACCGATGCCGACTGTGTGCCTGCAAGTGAACACTGGATGCAATTGATGCAGGATGGTTTTGATGATAATATCGAAATTGTTTTAGGCTATGGCGCCTATAAAAAGAAGCCCGGCTTCTTGAACAAACTTATTCGATTCGAAACTTTCCAAACTGCTTTACAATACTTTTCTTATGCACTAGCAGGCATGCCTTATATGGGGGTTGGAAGAAATTTGTCTTATAAACGAGATGTATTTATTCGCAACAAAGGATTTTCTTCCATTAATCAGATGCCTAGTGGCGATGACGACTTATTTATTAATCAAGTTGCCAATCGAAACAATACCGCCATTGTAATTGATAAAGACGCACATACTCTAAGCGAGCCTAAGACTACCTTTAATGAATGGATGACACAAAAGTATCGTCATTACACTACTAGCAAATACTACAAAAAACAACATTCTATCTTATTGGCATTTTATGCAATTAGCCAATTTTTAGTATACCCACTTTTAATTACTGGATTGATTTTTACAAAAGAATATATTTTATTAACTAGCCTTTGGGGACTTCGTTTTTTAATTCAAGGAGCGATTCTAAGAGGTACTATGAAAAAATTAAACGAATTAGATCTTTGGCCATGGTTTTTCTTATTTGACTTGTGGTCCATATTCTATTATTTGTTTACCTTGCCTAGCGTATGGAAAGCACCCCACAAAAACTGGAGTTAATTACTGAATACTTTGACGATTTTACGCCAAAGCAATTAGCACAATTCGAAGGCCTTGAAGCGGCTTATAAGGAATGGAATAGCCAAATTAATGTGATCTCCCGAAAAGATATTGATCATATTTATTTGCACCATGTTCTGCATTCTTTAAGCATTGCTGCAATCGCGGAATGGGACAAAGGAACTCAAGTTATTGATATTGGCTGTGGCGGTGGATTCCCCTGCGTTCCCATGGCAATATTTTATCCCGAAGTACAATTTTTAGCTGTAGATAGTATTGCAAAAAAATTAAAGGTAGTAGACGCTGTTTGCGAAATGGTAGGCATTAAAAATATTACTACCAAACACACACGTGTAGAAGAAATCAAAAACAAGAAATTCGACTACGCCATTAGTCGCGCTGTAGCTCCCTTAAAAGATTTATGGAAATGGGCCGGCCCTATTATCAATAAAAAACCTAACCAACCGAACGGTTTAATTTGTTTAAAAGGTGGCGACTTGCATCAGGAAATTTTTGAAAGTGGCGTGCGCCCCAAAATGATGTCTATCCATGACATTTTTCAGGAAGACTATTTTAAAGAAAAATATATCATACAAGTGAAGAAATAGATTAACCTATTTCTTGCTAAAAAACAATTATAGTATAGTGTTGAGTTAAATTATACTATGTGAACATCTAGCCTTAGCGTTAAAAGGATAGCTGAGATCGAATCGTATAATTTAATCCAACACTATGTTAGTTAGGAATCTCTAATTTATTATTGGTTCTGTTTATATCGGGTAAACGATAGCTTGGATCAATTTCGATTGACTTTAATGAACTTAAAGGCTTAGTAGTTTCAAAAGTGTAAGTTGGCTGTACCCATTTGCATTCAGGGTGTATAATTCTTGTTGTTTTACCTTCCGCTACTTTATTACCCAACATTAAATCCAATGGAATATAATGTAATTCCGTACTGCCATCTTTATAAGTGACTAATACTTCCAAAGGCGCTGGCATTTTGCCGATTCTTTGAATACTAATCGTTGCTGTATTAGGACCAGCTTGAATATCATTCAACGCGTAGTCGATTGTTTTGGTACTATTCACCCAATATTCTTTTAACCACTCTAATTGAATGCCACTTGTTTTTTCAGCTACACGAATAAAATCATTTGCATTTGGATGTTTAAATTTCCAAGTGTTATAATAATTCAACATTACTTTATCACGCACTGAATCTCCAATCACATAGCCCAATAAACCTAAAAAGGTAGCGCCTTTCGTATAAGCAGCACTACTATATGCATAGTTGGTATTGTAATGATCGGAATGCGTAGACATAGGTTCTTCTAATCCGCTTTTTGCCAAAGCTAAATAACCCATATAATTCCCTGCTTGTACCAATGGTAATTGAGTTTTTGCTTTCTCATTATTTGCTAATATTTGCGCCTTCTCTCTTTCGCTAATAAATGGTGAAGTTGCTGCAAAATTTGTATTGTATTGATTAGAAACAATCGCTTCGGCAAAACTTGTAAAGCCTTCATCCATCCATGGAAATAAACTTTCGTTGGTCCCTAAAATTTGTTGGTACCAATTGTGCATCCACTCATGAAACACAGTGCCCAATCCTGGACCTTTTATTAATGTTGCCATTGCATATTCCATACCTCCATCTCCTCCTTGAATAAAAGAATATTGAGGATAAGGATAAGCTCCAAATTTCTTTTCCATAAAGGGCAGCATTTTTTCAGCAGCCCATAATACATTGGACCATGCGCTATCGGTACTTGCATTCTTTTCCTTATAATACACGTTCAATGTTAAATTTGGACGCACTTGTTTTGACAAATGCTTATAATGATTATCGGCCGCCCAAACAAAGTCATGAATATTATTGCCCTTAAAATTCCATGTTTTTAAACCTTGAGCATTGGGTGCTTCATTTGGATTTTGTAAGACTCCTGTTGCAGCAACCATATAACTCTTATCCAATTGTAATGTTACATCGTAACCTCCCCATACACCATAAAACTCTCTTGCAATATAGGGATTGGTATTCCAACCTTGGTAATCATATTCCACCATTTTAGGATACCATTGACTCATTGAATAACGCACCCCTTCGGCATTGTCTCTTCCTGAACGGCGAATTTGTTGTGGTACTTGAGCTTGAAAAACCAAGGTCATTGTTACTGATGATTTAGGCGCAATGGGTTGCGTTAATTGCACTTCCAAAATGGTTTCATGTTGTACCAGTTTTTGTTGCTTACCCCCAATTAAAATGTACCCTACTTTCTGAAATCCTATTTCCTCTGGTTTCAAATTAAGAATACGATCTTTTACGCGCGCGTCCCAGTCAGCCACTTGATCCCCTTTTCGATTGGTTAACATTGTTTTTCCTAATTCACGACTACGTGTGTCCATTGCTGAATTAGGCTGAAACGCATTCCAATATAAATGAAAATATACTTTCTTTAAAGTGTCAGTACTATTGTTGTCATACACTACTTCCTCCGAACCATTAATAATATTGGTACTTACATCCAAGCTTGCCTTAATGGTATAGTTAATATGTTGTTGCCAACGTTCGGCTTGTGCATTAGATACAAGTGCAGACATCAAAAAAAATACCGCTAATGAAGAGACTTTATTTAACATAACTCTTTTAATTTAAAAATAATATAAGGAATGAATCAAGGAATGAATTTAAGTAAAATTCGGGAGCATACCAACTGACCTGGATGAATGATTATTGTTTTCCTTCAACAACTATTACAATCTCCCCTTTTACCTGCTTTGCAGAAAAATGTAGGACTAGATTATCCAAAGTGTCGGTGATATTTTCTTCGAACATTTTAGTCAATTCACGGCTTACTGCCGCTTTACGATCACCTCCAAAATAAGAAGCAAATAATTCCAAGGTTTTTACCAAGCGCATGGGGCTTTCATAAAATAACATAGTGCGTTCTTCATTTACCAGAGATTCCATTAAAGTTTTCTTTCCTTTTTTTAAGGGAATAAATCCTTCAAATGCAAAACGACTCGCAGGCAACCCGCTATTGGTTAATGCAGGCACAAATGCGGTTGCACCTGGTAAACTTGTAACCGCTACCCCAGCAGCTTTACATGCACGCACTAATAAAAAAGCAGGATCAGAAATTCCTGGACTTCCCGCATCTGTTATGAGTGCTATTTTTTTGCCAGCTTGTAACTGCTGCACTAAATGATCTACTACCTTATGTTCATTATGTTGATGATAAGGAGTAAGCGGTTTGTGAATATTATAATGCTGTAATAATTTAGAGGAAGTACGTGTATCCTCACATAAAATAAAATCTACTTCATTTAATACCTCCACGGCCCTAAAGGTGAAATCTTTCAAATTCCCAATGGGAGTGGGTACTAAATACAACATATTAAAATGGGATAAATGAGCTACTAAGCTTGAACGAATTCAATTTCGAAATACTCCATCACTGCATTTGCCAATAATTTTTTACTTGCTTCTTCCGCTACAGTTCTTGCTGCTGCCTCATTAGCTGCTTCAATTTGCAAAGTGATATGTTTGCCTACTCTTACATCTTGTACACCATGCATTCCTAAATTATGTAAACCGCCCAAAACGGCTTTACCTTGAGGATCTAATAAATCTTTTAATGGCATTACTTTAATTTGTACTTGAAATAACATAGGATTGATTCTTATTGAGTGATGGTTTTCTTATAAAACAAAGATACTAAGCAATAGCCAATAAAGCCAAATGGAATAGCCAGCCATTTAAAAAATACGGCGGTCACTGCTATTTCCAATACCACTAATACAAGCGGCAGTATTAGGTTTTTCTTATTTCCCAAGCCTTTCAACGCCAACATCGGGGTTTTCATGACCATTAAAAAAGAAACTAACAAAATATAGACATACCAGAAAATAGGACTCAAAATCAATTTTGAAAACATATTGGACTGGGCCTGCCAATAAATCAACGGGAAGGCTGCTGTTAAAATGCCAATCATTGGAATAGGCACCCCTTTAAAATAAGTGGTTTGTTCTGTGTCAATGTTGAACCTTGCTAAACGATATGCCCCAGCCATAGGAATAATAAAAGCAGGTAAGATCCAGTATGAATTATGAGATAATGCGTTTACATCATTAGCTAAAGACAATCTTAAAAATTGAAGTACAATAAATGCCGGTGCTACGCCAAAGCTCACCACATCCGCTAAGGAATCCAGCTGTTTACCCATATCCGATGACACGTTTAATAAACGAGCAACAAATCCGTCTAAAAAATCCATTAACCCTGCCAAGCCAATGTATAAGCTCGCATAAAAAATGGGCTCCGGGATTTCTATAACCATATCCCCTGTTTCTTCGATCGACGCCATAGCACCTGCTTGAAATGCCGACATAATTGCCATGCATCCAAAGAATAAATTAAGCAAGGTTATAAAATTAGGGATCTGTTTTTTCATGAACGATTTTTTTTCGAAATTTACTTTTTGCGACGCATTAATGCTTCAATTTCTTCGGCCTTGATTGGAATATTTTTGAATAAATCCTGATTACCCGTTTTAGTTACCCAAACATTATTTTCGATACGCACGCCCATTCCTTCTTCCTTAATATAAATACCTGGCTCCACGGTGAACACCATCCCTGCCTGTATTGGCTCGGTCCTTGTACCTAAATCATGTACATCAATTCCTAAGTGATGTGAAATGCCATGGTATAAATATTTACGATACGCAGGATTATTTTTATCCTCGTTTTTAATATCTGTTTTATTCAGCAAGCCAATTTTTAAAAATTGTTTTGTTGCTTCTTCCCCTACTTTATCGGTATATTTTAAAATGCTTATGCCTGGTTTTAAAATAGATTTTGCATAATCATGCAAGTGTAAACATGCATTGTATACTTCTTTCTGACGCTTTGTAAATTTTCCATTCACAGGAACGGTTCTTGTTAAATCGGCATTGTATCCACCATACTCAGCACCAAAATCCATCAATATCAATTCCCCATCCTTACACACATTATTATTGCTAGTGTAATGTAATGTACGCGCATTGTCTCCACTTGCAAGTATGCTATGATAAGCAGCACCTGTAGCTCTTTGACTCAAAAATGAATGATAAATTTCTGCTTCAATTTCATATTCAAATACACCCGGTTTAATAAATTGTAATAATCTTCTAAAAGCTACTTCGGTAATGTCAATCGCTTTTTGAATAACCACTACTTCCTCTTTTGTTTTAATGCCACGCAATTCTTTTAACAATTTAGCAGCACGTAAATATTGATGCAACGGATAGCGTGATTTCATTTCATCGATGAATCTGTATTCCGAAGTTCGTACTAAATTATTTTTACGATCATTTTCGTTAGAATCTAAATAAATCGCGTCAGCCAAATGAATCCACTGTTGCAACATGCCATCTAATAGATCTTCCCAAACAATTGTTGTCATGCCCGATATTGCAATTGCTTCATTAGCTCTTAATCTTTTGCCGTCCCAAATTTCTTTTAATTCTTGTGGACGCACCAATACCAATACTTCTCTAAATTTCGGATCGGGATTGTCGGGAAATAAAATCACCATTGTGCCCTCTTGCTCAATACCTGACAACCAAAACAAATCGCTGTTTTGTTTAAATCCATGCAAGGCATCTCCATTTAAAGGAAACTCATCATTACTTACAAATATCGCAATACTGTTTTTTTGCATCTTAGATACAAAGCGTTTACGATTTTGTATAAATATTTTATGATCGAGTGGTAGGTATTTCATATTTTTTTTCTTTTATGAATTGAATCTTGCTTACGCCCTTGCAAGATACTTAAAAATCTAAGTGTTTTATGCAATCTTACCCCAGCCAATTTTAGACTTTTGAGCTTGTAAAAAAGCGCGCGTAGGGGAATTTTCAGGAGCTAGTAGGTTGGGATCCTTTTCACAAATGGCGTAGGCCTCATTTTTTGCTTCTTCCAAGGCCTGACGATCATTAATAATATTGGCTAATCTAAAATTAAGGGCGCCGCTTTGCCTTGTTCCGTCAATATCTCCAGGGCCTCTAAGTTCTAAATCCTTTTCGGCGATCACGAAACCATCATTGGTGTCACACATGATTTTTAAACGATTTTTTGCTTCCCTACTCGCTTTTACACTACTCAATAATATACAATAACTCTGCTCAGAACCTCTACCAACTCGGCCCCTTAATTGGTGCAATTGAGACAATCCAAATTTTTCGGCACTCTCTATTACCATCACACTTGCATTAGGCACATTTACACCGACCTCAATGACTGTTGTACCCACTAAAATTTGTGTATCCCCTGTAACGAATCTTTGCATATTGGTTTCCTTCTCGATATTTTTTTGCTTCCCATGCACCATGCTAATTTTATACTTTGGTTCCGGAAAGAAACTTTTTACTTGCTCATACCCCTGCATCAAATCCTCATAACTCATTTTTTCACTTTCTTCAATCAATGGATATACATAATAAGCTTGTCTACCTTTGGTAATTTCTGTCTTCACAAAATCCATCACACTCGCACGTGAAGTTTCATATCGATGCACCGTTTTAATGGGTTGTCTGCCCGGCGGCAATTCATCCATTACACTATAATCCAAGTCCCCAAAAGCAGTCATGGCAAGGGTTCTAGGTATAGGTGTTGCTGTCATTACCAATACATGTGGAGGCACTTTTGACTTTTTCCAAAGCTGTGCACGTTGAGCAACTCCAAATCGATGCTGCTCGTCAATCACCGCCAATCCTAAGTTTTTAAACTGTACTACTTCCTCAATAATCGCATGCGTTCCTACTACAAAGTGAATGGTATCGTCCATCAATCCTTGTAAAATTCGGCGGCGTTCTGCAATCTTTGTACTGCCTGTTAACAAGGCTACTTCCAATGGCATTTCTTTTAACAATTCCGTTAAACTCGCATAGTGTTGTTGTGCTAAAATTTCGGTGGGCGCCATCATACAACTCTGATATCCATTGTCGGCAGCAATTAACATGGAAAGCAATGCAATCATGGTTTTGCCACTACCCACATCCCCTTGCAACAGCCTATTCATTTGAAAACCACGCGCTGTATCTTGTCGAATTTCTTTAATCACTCGCTTTTGCGCACCCGTTAATTGGAAGGGTAAATGTTCATTATAAAAAGTATTAAAATAATCTCCGACTTTTTCAAATCTATGCCCCTGACTATTTTTATGCCTGTCTATTTTTATTAAATTCAATCTTACTTGCGCAATAAACAATTCTTCAAAAACCAGTCTGGATAAGGCTTTCTTATATTGTTCCTGTGAGTTGGGAAAATGAATTTGTCTATACGCTTCCCATCTTCCCATTCTATCTTTTAATAAATGTGCTGGTAAATTTTCAGGTAAATCGCGTTCACTAATTTGTTGAAATAAAGTTTGTGTAAGCTTCCCCAATTGCTTTCCATTCAATCCGCGTGATTTTAATTTTTCGGTAGAAGGATACACTGGTTCTAACAAAGATTTTTGTGATGCTTGCTGTGCAACATAGGGTTCAATTTCGGGATGCACTATTTGAGCACGTCCATTAAAAAAACTTACCCTACCAAATACCAAATAAGCCTGGCCTTCGGCAATATTCTTTTGCACCCAATTAATACCCTGAAACCAAGCCAATTCAATTTGCCCTGTACTATCTTTTAACTGGGTTACCATCCTTTTGGAACGCTTTTCTCCGATAATGTCAATCCCTTGCATCACCCCTCTTACCTGCACAAAATCCATTTGTGGGTTTATTTGGCCAATGGGAGTTACCTGGGTCTTGTCGATATGGCGATGCGGAAAATGATGTAAAAGGTCCCCAAAAGTGTATAAATTCAGCTCTTTTTTAAGCATATCAGCCCTCAAAGGGCCTACGCCTTTAAGGTATTCGATGGGGCTTTGTAAAAGAGATGCTTGGCTCAAACTATTTTTTTTGGATTGGGTACAAATATCCCAAAAAGATAGCAAAAAATGGGGTCTTGTTTCATTATCTTCGCACAGCTATGGAAAAGGAAATTGTATTGAGTGGAATCCGCCCTACCGGCTTCTTACA
>CANGMV010000017.1 GCA_947454745.1 Bacteroidota bacterium
ATTACTTCCTTACAAAAAATGGAAAAAATCCTTCGTTTTCATATCAGCGAAATGATTAATCATTATGAGGAAGTATATGTTAGTGACAGAGAATGGAAGCATTTGTCTGACCCCTATTTGTCGAATTATCAAAATCAAAGAAGGGTATATCGTAAAAGATTAGCTGCTATTATTGAAGAAGGTATTAGAAATAAAGAAATTAAAGCAATTGATGCGCCAACGGTGGTATTAATCTTCTTGCATGCTGTAAGTGGTATCGAGAGCTGGCACCGTTCTACTAAAAAAATCACTGCCGAGGAATTAGAGCAAAACATGGTAGCGATCCTAATTGACGGCTTAAAAGCAAATAAATAAGGTTAACTTTGCAGCTAATCTTATATCGTGTCAGAAAGAAACAATTTTATTGATTACATCCGCATATTTGCCCACAGTGGTCATGGCGGAGCTGGATGTAAACATTTTTTAAGAAATAAATTAACAGCCAAGGGTGGACCCGATGGCGGTGACGGCGGCCGAGGAGGCCACGTAATATTAAGAGGCAATAGCCAGCTTTGGACCTTATTGCATTTACGTTATCATAAAAATGTACTCGCCGAAAACGGGGAGAACGGAAGCAAAAACAATTGCACAGGTAAAGACGGCAAGGATATTATTATTGAAGTGCCGTTGGGTACCATTGCAAGAGACGAAGAAACAGGAAAAATCGAAGCCGAAATATTACATGATGGCCAAGAGTTTATTTGGCTAAAAGGCGGAAGAGGTGGTTTAGGGAATAGCAATTTTGCAACGGCAACACAACAGGTGCCAGAATATGCGCAACCAGGTGAAGCAGGTGTTGAAGGTTGGAAACAAATCGAATTAAAAGTATTAGCCGATGTGGGTTTAGTTGGATTCCCCAATGCAGGAAAATCTACTCTATTGTCTTCCATCACTGCAGCAAAACCGAAAATTGCCAACTATGCTTTTACAACCTTAACACCTCAACTAGGCATGGTTGAATACCGCGACAATCGATCTTTTTGTATTGCCGATTTGCCAGGTATTATTGAAGGTGCTGCCGAAGGAAAAGGTTTAGGACACCGCTTTTTAAGACATATTGAACGCAATGCCGTTTTATTATTTTTAATTCCAGCCGATTCGAATGATCATAAAAAAGAATTTGAAATTTTAAAGAATGAGTTGAACGAATTCAATCCCGAATTATTACAAAAAGAATTCATCATAGCAATTAGCAAATCCGATTTGTTGGATCAAGAATTACAAGATGCGATTGAAAAAGAATTGCCAGAAAATATTCCACATATATTCATTTCCTCTGCGATTAATAAAAACTTGATAGAATTGAAAGATATGCTTTGGAGCGCTTTGAACAAGCCAATACAATAACGAGCAAACTAAACATTCATTTTTACTAAATTACATTTATAAAAAAAGGTCCTGAAATTCAGGACCTTTTTTGGTATCAAACAATTTGTAAATACTAGTTGTTATTTGACTTTGAAGCTTTGCTACGCTCGTTTTCGTCTAAGATAGACTTACGCATACGTACTGACTTAGGTGTAACTTCGATACACTCATCAAACTGAATATACTCCATACACTCTTCCAAAGTAAACAATATTTTTGGAGTGATGCGAACACTATCATCACTTCCGCTCGCACGGTGGTTTGTTAATTTTTTCATCTCCACTGCATTGATATTCAAATCACCTGGCTTGATATGCTCCGCTAAAATTTGACCTGCATATACTTCCTCACCTGGCTCGATAAAGAAACGACCTCTATCCTGTAATTTATCAATTGAATAAGCAGTTGTAGTACCACCAGTTTTTGCAACCAATACACCATTGTTACGACCAGGGATCGCACCTTTCCAAGGCTTGTATTCGTTAAAACGGTGTGCCATTACAGCTTCGCCTGCAGTTTGCGTTAACATTTGAGAACGTAAACCAATCAAACCTCTCGAAGGAATATCAAACTCTAAATGCTGCATAGAACCTTTTGATTCCATGATTAACATTTCACCTTTCTTTTGTGTTACTAAGTCAATTACTTTACCACTAAATTCTTCAGGAACGTCCACTACCAAAATTTCATATGGCTCGTGTTTCTTCCCATCAACATCTTTCACTAAAACTTGCGGATTACCTACTGTTAATTCATAACCTTCACGACGCATTGTTTCAACCAATACACCCAAGTGCAAAATACCACGACCATAAACCAAGAAACTATCAGCACTGTCTGTTTCTTCCACACGCAATGCTAAATTCTTTTCAGTTTCTTTTATTAAACGATCACGAATATGTCGAGAAGTTACAAACTTACCTTCCTTACCAAAGAAAGGAGAGTTGTTAATACTAAAAGTCATGCTCATTGTAGGTTCGTCTACACTGATAATTGGTAATGCTTCAGGGTTTTCAGGATCAGCAATGGTATCACCAATGTTGAATTCTTCTAAACCAACTACAGCACATAAGTCACCAGAAACAACTTCTGTAACCTTACGCTTACCCATTCCTTCAAATACGTATAATTCTTTTACTTTATTCTTTTTAATGCTACCATCAGCTTGCACCAAAACAATGTTTTGACCTTCTTTAATTGTACCTCTTTCTACTTTACCAATCGCAATACGACCTAAGAAAGTAGAATAGTCTAATGAAGTGATTTGCATTTGAGTATGACCTTCCTTCACATCAGGACCTGGCACATATTTTAAAATACCATCCATTAAAGGAGTAATATCTTCACATTGTGTTAAGCTATCATTAAACCAACCGTTCTTACCACTACCATAAAAAGTAGGGAAGTTCAATTGCTCTTCAGTTGCATCTAAGTTGAAAAATAATTCAAATACTGCATCATGTACTTCGTCAGGACGACAGTTTTCTTTATCTACTTTATTGATGATTACAATTGGTTTTAAATTCAACTGCAATGCTTTTTGTAATACGAAACGAGTTTGTGGCATTGGTCCTTCAAAGGCATCGACTAACAAACAAACACCGTCTGCCATTTTCAATACACGCTCTACTTCACCACCAAAGTCAGAGTGACCTGGGGTATCAATTACGTTGATCTTAACGTCTTTATAAGTTACTGAAGCGTTCTTACTTAAGATAGTAATACCTCTTTCACGCTCTAATTCGTTGCTATCCATAATAAGATCACCAGTTTCTTGGTTTTCTCTGAATACCTTAGTTGCGTGTAAAATTTTGTCAACCAATGTAGTTTTACCGTGGTCAACGTGCGCGATAATAGCGATGTTTCTTATTTCCATGTACTGTTTTGAGGCTGCAAAGGTACGCCGTTTACAGTCCTAAAAAAAACAATTGGAAAAAAAGGAGTGAATAGATTTACACTCTAATATATATTTTATATTTATCTAATATATAACCCAATAACCAGCAAACCAACATATACGAAATCGCAAAGGCTAAGGAAGCCCAATAAGGCGCAAAATGGGAGAATCCATGTTGGAAAATCCACTCAAAAAGGGACTGATCCCCCATATGGACAGTATATAAGACGGTAGCTAGAATTTCTGAGAACAGGTAAATAACCAAGGGATTCTTACCAAAAGTCTCAAAAAAGCTCGAAAACTGTAATTGTCTTTGTAATTCAATACGGTATATAATGGTACCAATAATGACCATATCCAAACCAACAGTTAACATTACAAAACTGCTAGTCCATAATTTTTTATTGATCGGGAATTGATAATTCCACATGAAACCTAAAAATATAAATCCAGCACCCCACATTAATAAATGAGTTAGTCCTTCATAGGTTTTCCCTTTTTCCTGAATAAATTTTCCGACCCTAAATCCAATCAACACATTCACTATGGCTGGCAAGGTACTTAACCAACCCTCAGGGTCAAAAGCAATCCCTTCCCCATGGTACATATGCGCTTCCCCCATCAACCATTTATCGAATAAAATGCCTGCATTGCCCGTCATGGTTAACTCTTGGCCGGGTAAGCCAAAATGAATACTTATGTACCAATAGGTTAATAAAAGTAATCCTGCTAATACCATCACAACTCTTTCGTGCATGTAATATGCAATGATCGACCCAATTCCATAACACAAAGCAATACGTTGCAAAACTCCTAAAATACGTGTATTGGCAATCGGTCCTGTAAAGGGAAACCAATACATTAGGTAGCCTAATAAAAATATAAGTGCTGTTCTTTTTACAATTCTAAAAAGTACTGTTCCGTTGGATAGCTTTTCCCATTTGGGCAATACAAAACTCATTGCATTACCTACTGCAAATAAGAAACTTGGGAATACCAAGTCGGTAGGCGTAAACCCGTTCCAATGGGCATGTAAAAAAGGAGCAAAAGTCGCTGCTCCGTCGCCTGGAGTATTCACAATAATCATTAAACAAATAGTCATACCCCTAAATACATCGAGGGATAGAAATCTTTGGTTAGACATAGCAATCGTTTTAGATGATCAAGGTACGCAAATTATTTTTTATTGAAGATCGAATTAATTAGCTTTAATAAAACGAATAATATGCGAAAGCTTGCCATAACTACCATTTTAGTAGTTGTTTTGGGAATTGTCTATTGGATGGGCCCTTCTCCTGCGGCACCAAAATTTAACTATACACTTCCTATTATTGCTGCACATACCAACTTAGATAGTATGGTGCGATCAGAAGAAAATAAGCACCAAGTTAAACCCAATAATGAAGCAAAAATTGTTTGGGCCGATAGCGCACATCAACAAACTGAATATGCAATAGTTTACTTACACGGTTTTAGTGCAAGCCAAATGGAAGGCGCGCCGGTACATGAAAATATTGCTAAAACATTTCATTGTAATTTGTACTTAGCAAGACTCGCTGAGCATGGAATTGACACGACCGAAGACTTGCAAAATTTAACAGCCGAGAATTATTGGGAATCAGCTAAGCTTGCCTATGCAATTGGAAAGCAGTTAGGTAAGAAGGTAATTATTATGAGTACCTCCACTGGAGGAACATTGTCCTTACAATTAGCTGCTGCCTATCCTGAAATTGCCGGATTAATAATGTATTCACCCAATATTGCGATTAATAATCCTGCTGCACCTTTGTTAAATAATCCGTGGGGGCTTCAAATTGCGCGATTGGTAAAAGGAGGCAACTATGCAAATATTGCTTACAAAAATCAGGACTACCCTAAGTATTGGAATACCCATTATCGTTTAGAGTCCACTGTCGCTTTACAAAACCTAGTGGAAGCAACTATGACAAAGGAACAATTCGCAAAAGTGCATCAACCCAGTTTAGTACTATATTATTATAAGGACGAAGCACACCAAGACAATGTAGTAAAAGTGAGTGCAATTAAAAAAATGTTTGCTGCTATTGCAACACCTGATAGTCTTAAAAAAAGTATAGCTATTCCGAATGCAGGTAGTCACGTGATAGCATCTCCAATTGTATCAAAAGATATCGTAACAGTGGAGAAAGAAACCGCTGCATTCATTGCCTCGAAAATTATCAATCACTAATTCTGCTAGGTTATACACAAGGCAAACGCTAGGTTTAAAATGAGTATGAATTATGGTTTTGCTATCGCCACTGCAATTTTTGAATCCGCAGTGCCATAATACAATATCCATCGGTTTTTAAAAAATACCAATCCTTCTACAAAACAAACATTGTTTACTTCACCTTTTAATTCATATGGTTTGTCGGGATGTATAAAATAATTGGCAGATCGATCCAATAATTTATAAGGGGCATTTTTGTCGAACAAAACTTGACCTGCGGCATAAGTATACTTAGGTTGTGAAGTGTCGTTGTTATTAGCTGCATTGCTGCTATTATAAATTAAAACAATGCCATTATTGGTATACAATGCATAAGGGCCGGGCTCAACCAATCGACTGTCAAAATAACCTGGTCTTGGTTGTAATACACTTATTATTTTTTGACTTTCGCTATTCTCTAATGCATCCCAATGCAATAAGTCATTAGAATTAGCCATGAATAAATCGGTGTCTCCAAAATACATCCAATATTTTCCATTCACTTTTTTAGCAACCATTTTTTCACCTACTTGTTCCACTACAATTGCACCCGACTTGGACCAACTATTTATATATTTTTCGGATTGTAAAACGGGGCCTCTCTTTTCCCAATGTATTAAATCCTGTGTAGTCGCAAAACAAAGTCTTGCAGTTTTACCATCATAAGAAGTATAGGTTAAAAGATACCCCCCGTCAGGCATAGCTACAATTCTTGGATCCTCAACACCACCCTTACCTTCATATTTTAAAAGGGAATCTTGAGCAGGATAAAAAACGGGGGCAGCTTGTTTTTTAAAATGAATTCCGTCTTCGCTAATCGCTAATCCAACACGCGAAGTCATTGCAGTATCCTGGGCACGAAATAATAAATACACTTTCCCATCTTTTACAAAGGCTGTCGGATTTAATACATTCTTAGACTGCCAATGCACTACTTTATTTTGTACAGGACAAGTAAACGAATAACTAGTGTCAGGCAATAGTATGGGATTCACACTGTCTACTTTTACAAACTCCTTAAAAGCCCAAGCGGCTTGTGACTTTCCCGTTGTGTTGGAAAAATTACAAGCCGCAAGGGTTAATATCATAGATAGCAATAAAATATTCTTCATGCTACCAAGGTACAAAAATTTGCTACTAATCTATTTGTCTTCTGTGTTTACTTGACATATAAGTGTAAACAGAAGGAATGACAAATAATGTTAAAATCAATGAGAACATTAAACCACCTACAATTACTGTTCCTAATGATTTACGGCTAGTTGCTGCTGCTCCTAGGCTTATAGCAATTGGAAGAGCACCCAATGCAGTCGCTAAGCTGGTCATTAAGATTGGTCGGAATCTTTGTGCTGCTGCTTCCAAAACTGCTTCGCGAATAGGCAAGCCAGTCTCACGTTTTTTATTGGCAAACTCCACAATCAAAATACCATTTTTGGTTACTAAACCAATAAGCATAATGATACCAATTTGAGAAAAGATATTTAAGGTTTGGCCAAATAACCATAAGCACAATAAAGCACCTGCTAATGCCAATGGTACTGTAATCATAATGATAAATGGATCCGTGAAGCTTTCAAATTGTGCCGCTAATACTAAGTAGATTAAAATTAAAGCCAATAATAAAGCTTGTGTAGTATTAGATGAACTTTCTTTAAAGTCTCTCGATGCGCCACTTAAAGCCGTTTGATAGGTTTCATCTAATTGGGATTTTGCAATTCTTTCCATTGCAGCAACTCCATCTCCAATTGTTTTTCCCTCGGCAAGTGATGCAGATATAGTTGCAGAATTAAAACTATTATAATGGTAAAGATTAGGAGGATTGCTGTTCTCTTCCATAACTAACACACTTGAGATGGGTATATTTTCTCCACTACTATTGCGAATGTAAATTTTATTAATATCTGTTGGCTCATTTCGTTCTGCCCTAGCTACTTGTGTAATTACCTGATATTGACGATCATTCATAATAAAATAAGCTGAACGGGCGCCACTAAACGCGGACTGTAAAGCTTGTGAAACATCGGCAGTAGTGAGTCCTAAATCACGCACGCGCATACGATCAATTGACAAGTCGAGTTCAGGCTTATTGAATTTTAAATTCACATCCACATTCTGAAAAGTTTTGTCTTTTCTTGCAGCATCTAAAAATTTAGGGATCGCTTTTTTAATTTTTTGAAAGTCCAGATTTTGTATAATAAACTGAACTGGCAAAGAACCTCTCGACTGCATTCCCACCGAAATGGTTTGTTCCTCAATGGCAAATACACGCACGTTCTTAAAACGTTTCATTTTCTTATTTAAATCCAACGCAATCTCAGATTGTGTTCTTTTTCTTTCTGTTTTATCTACCAATCCTAAACGACCCGAAGCGGAACTATTACCACTATTTCCGCCAAAGCCAGGAACACTACCCCAGGTAAAAGCTTGTTCAGGAAAAGAGTCCTGCATAATTCTTACAGCTTTCAATAAGTCACCCTTCATATCCTCGTAGCTTGTTCCTTCGGCACCAGTCATGGAAATTCTAATGGATCCTTTGTCTTCTAATGGCGCCAATTCACTTTGTATTGTTTTACCCAACACAAAAATTAAACCAACACAAGCAATAACAATTACCCATGCAAACCAACGTACTTTTAAAAAATTATTTAATAAGTTTTTATAGCCCGATTCTATTCCTCTGAAGAAAGGTTCTGTGCGCTCATAAAACTTGCCATGGCCGCCATCTTTTTTATTTAAATACACATTTAAGACAGGTGTAATTGTAAGCGATACGAAAGCAGAAACCAAAACGGCGCCAGCTACCACAACTCCAAATTCTTTAAATAAGGACCCCACAAAACCTTGCAAGAATATAACTGGCATGAACACTACTGCCAATGTGATAGAAGTAGAAATTACCGCAAAGAAAATTTCTTTACTCCCTTCTCTCGCTGCGTCTTTTAAAGAAAGGCCTTCCTCAAGTTTTCTAAATATATTTTCGGTAACCACAATTCCATCATCCACCACCAGTCCTGTAGCCAATACGATCGCCAACAAGGTTAGTACATTAATGGAGAATCCGGCTAAGTACATAATAAAGAAAGTCGCAATTAAGGAAATTGGAATGTCAATTAAAGGACGAATTGCAATTAACCAGTTTCTAAAGAAGAAGAAAATAACCAATACCACCAAAACAAAAGATATTAAAATAGTTTCTTTCACTTCGTTTAATGCCCTTCTAATATTTAAAGTATTATCAATGGGTAAAGCAAATTCAATATCTGACTTGTTTGCCTTTTTAACTTCCTCTAATCTTTTATAGAATTCGTCTGCAATTTTAATTTGATTGGCTCCAGGCTGAGGCGAAACAGTTAACATCACAACAGGAACTCCATTAAAATAAGTGCCTTGATCTTCTTGTTCTGGACCTAACTCTACTTTTGCCACATCACCCAAACGAACAATCCCATTTGCGTCTTCTTTTAAAATAATATTTCTAAAATCAGACTCAGTTGTAAGTCTGCCTAGCGTCCTGATAACAAACTCTGATTTATTTCCATAAATAGCTCCAGCGGGCAATTCAACATTTTCTTTGTTTAATCCAGCTTGAATATCATTAAAAGCAACGCCATAGGAATTTAATAAGTCTACATCTGGATAGATACGCATAGACTGACGCTTTCCTCTAACTCCAACATTACTTACTTCATCGATCGTTTGAAATTTTTGTTGCAATACATTTTCAGCATATTCCGTTAACTCCAACAATCCCTTTGTTTTACTTCTTAATGTAAGTAGCAAAATAAAATCACTTGCATCAGCCTTTGATACAACCGGTGGACTTGTTAAATCCTGCGGCAAAGCTCTTGTTGCTTGCGAAACTTTGTCTCGTACATCGTTTGCTGCAGTTTCTAAATTTGCTCCTAAATTAAATTCAACTGTAATATTTGAATTTCCAACCGAGCTAGAAGAGTTAATAGTACGAATACCTGGTATACCATTAATTGCTTTTTCTAATGGCTCCGTAATTTGACTTTGTATCACCTCCGCATTAGCTCCAGTATAGGCAGTTTGCACGTTGATAATGGGCGGGTCAATTGCTGGATATTCTCTTAGGGCCAAAAATGAAAAGCCAACTAAACCAAAAATAATAATGGCAATATTCATTACGGTAGCAAGTACCGGACGTTTTAACGACAGTTCAGATATATTCATCTAAATAACTTGATTTTTTAAAAGCCTATTTGGTAATTACAATATTCGATAAGGTCTTTCCAATTTTTAATTTGGCACCGTCTTTTACAAATAACATACCTGCAACAATTACGCTATCACCTACTTGTAACCCTTTTGTAATTTCTACAGCAGTTTGGGTACGATAACCTGTCTCAACAGGTACAAATTTCGCAATACCATTTTTTACAATTACTAATTGCTTTGTTTTTGAGTCTGGTATTATTACATTGGAAGGCACCATTATAGATGGCTTTGAATTGGTTTCTTGCAAATACACTTTCGCAAATGCTCCAGGTAAAACCTTTCCTTGAAAACTAGTTCTTATTTTCAAATTTCTTGAAGTGGCACTTATCTGAGGCTCAATGGCAACAATAGTTGCAGTCACCTTGTTGGCAGTATTGCCTGAAGTTAGAATATTTACTTTTTTACCTACCCCTACGTAAGATGCATACATTTCAGGAACTGTAAAATCCATTTTTAATTGATTCGTGTTCTGAAGTGAAGCAATAGTAGTTGTTGTATTTACAAATGCGCCAATACTCACTAATCTTAATCCTATTTGACCGGTAAATGGCGCTTTTACTACTGTTTTGTCGATTAAAGATTGAGTATAGGCCATGTCGGCTTGTAAACTCTTTACTTGTTGCAAGGATACGTCATAATCACTTTGATTAATCCCTTTAATAGCGAGCAATTGTTTATTTCTTTGTTCATTAATAATAGCTAAATCCAATTGAGCCTTTGCTTTTAACAACTGTGCTTGTAAATCGGCATCATTTAATTTTGCTATAATGGTACCCGCTTTAATAAGTTTACCTTCTGGAACTTGTAAAAAAGTAATTCGTCCATTTGTTTCAGGACGTAATTCAACATAATCATTAGCCAAAATGGTTCCATTCACTTCCACCCCTTTTTCTACTTTCTGGTTTTCTGCAATCGTAATATCAACAGAAACAGGTGCATTTGGGTTAAACTTATCTGGCCCTTTTTGTTTTTCACTACATGCTACCGAAAATAACAGACCCACAAGGGCAATTGTATGTATCTTTCTCAAAATGACTGATTTTTAGCTTATAAAGATAGCTAAACCCGCTGTTTTAAGGAAATAAAATAGATGAATGGCTGCGCCTTAATACAAGCTTAATGCCCCTTTTTATATTCTGCGTACTTTTTTTCAATATAAAGTCCTAGCTCCAGATCGTTTAACAAACCTAATACCTCATAGGAAGGCCTGCAGTAGGTCATAAACTTCAGG
>CANGMV010000018.1 GCA_947454745.1 Bacteroidota bacterium
AAGGCAGTCTCCTCATAATAAAAGACAACAACATATTATTGCCTCCAATTTGGATCAATCAATTTTGTTGGCTACCCTTAAATCGCCAAAAACTTCTCAAGGGTTTATTGACCGTTTTTTAATTTCCTGTGAGGCTTTTCATATTCCAGCCATTATTGTATTTAACAAGTCGGACATTTATGGTGAAAAGGAAATGGCTATATATGAGATGATGAAGGAAATGTATGAAACCATTGGGTACAAAGTGTTTTTAATAAGTATTGAAAAGGAAATAGGATTAGCTCCGATCCAGGAGTTGTTAAAAAATAAAACAACTTTGGTAAGTGGGCATAGTGGGGTAGGTAAATCTTCTTTTATTAATTATTTGTTTCCCGATTTAGACATTGACACTCAGGAAGTAAGTGGATGGAGTGGAAAAGGAATGCACACCACTACATTTGCTCAAATGTATGATTTGCCTACAGGTGGATCGGTGATTGATACGCCGGGTATGCGTGAATTAGGTTTAGTGAATTTAGAGAAAGAAGAGTTAGCGCAATATTTTCCTGAGATGCGTGAAAAGATGAGTGGTTGTCAATTTAATAATTGCCAACATATTAACGAACCAGGCTGTGCCGTAAAAGCTGCTGTAGAAAAGGGTTTGATAAGTGAAGCGCGTTTTTTTAGCTATGTAGATTTATGGCATGGAATTGAGACTTACAAATATTAGGCTGCCATTTTAAAGAATGATTTTTTGTTTATTTTTTAGGTGCCTCATTCGTATGTTCAAACCAACTTGCATATTTCACATAATTATTAGAGATACGATTAATCTCTCCATGAATTAAAGCCTCGCTAACCATCTTTACTTTTTTAGCCGGAACCCCAGCATAAATACTTCCTGCCTCCACAATGGTTCCTTCTAACACCACCGCACCTGCTGCAATAATTGCATTGGAATGCACCACACATGCATCCATTACGATACTACCCATACCAATTAATACATTATCGTGAATGGTACAACCATGCACCATGGCATTGTGTCCTATAGAAACATTATTCCCAATAGTTGTGGGGTGTTTTAAATATGTGCAGTGAATAATGGCGCCATCCTGCACATTTACTTTATGGCCCATTTTAATAAAATGTACATCGCCTCTAATTACGGCATTGAACCAAATAGAGCATTCATTGCCCATCACTACATCTCCCACAATGGTTGCATTGGGGGCTACAAAACAATTTTCTCCAAATTGTGGTTCTTTTCCTTGAACTGCGAGTATGGTTGCCATAAAAATGCGACTTTTGTAATGCAATTTACTCCTAATGGCAACAATAACCAATAGACAACTTTTTTTTCAGCATTTAGCACAAACCTCCGATAAGCCAATTGGCATCGAAGTGGCAACTGCAAATGGTATTTATATTCACGATACACAAGGCAAGGCTTTTATAGATATGATTGCTGGGTTTAGTGTTTGTAATATTGGACATAGTCATCCTGCTGTGATTAAAGCAATACAAGAGCAGGTAGAAAAATATATGCATGTAATTGTGTATGGTGAATTTGTGCAAGCACCACAAGTGCAATACGCAAAGGCACTAACAAGTTTATTGCCCACAACATTGCAGTCGGTTTATTTCACCAATAGTGGGGCCGAAGCAACCGAAGGTGCTATGAAATTAGCGAAGCGTGTTACAGGTAGGACTAAGATTGTCGCGTTTGAAGGGGCGTATCATGGAAGTACACAAGGTGCATTGAGTGTAATGGGAGATGAATATTTTAAAACAGCTTTCAGGCCCTTGTTACCTGATATTTTGCATTTACGTTACAATAATTTTGAAGACATTGAATTATTAGATCAAACAGTTGCCTGTGTGTTGGTAGAATTAGTGCAAGCCGAAACGGGCATTACGCCGGCTAATAAAGAATGGATTGCTGCATTAAAAATGAAATGTGCATCACTTTGTGTTTTGTTAATTGTAGATGAAATTCAATCAGGCTTTGGCCGTACAGGAACTTTGTTTGCATTTGAGCAATATGATATTGTACCGGATATTTTATTAGTAGGAAAGGCATTAGGCGGTGGACTTCCACTGGGTGCTTTTATTGCAGACACGAAAATGATGGGTACATTAACAGAAAATCCTGTACTAGGCCATATTACTACATTTGGGGGCAATCCGGTGGCATGTGCTGCAGGGCAAGCTGCATTGAACATTTTGGAAAATAGTGGTTGGATACATTCCGTAAAAGAAAAAGAAACTTATTTAATAGCGCATTTGCATCACCCTGCAATCTTACATCGCAACCATTGTGGTTTATGGATGTCTTTACAATTTGAGTCGGCCGCCATTACTAAAAAAGTGGCAGCGGCATGTATTGAAAATGGTATTATAACTGACTGGTTTTTATTTGCCGAGGATCGTATTCGCGTAGCACCACCTTTATGTATTACAATAGACGAATTGATTATTGCAATCGAAAAAATAATCAAAAGTATTAACCAAGTAGTGGCTGGGTAATTTATTATGCAATCTTTATTAGCAGTCGCCGGTACGGCAATACTGACGATATAAAGCTTCGTATTGAGGAATTACATTCGCAATATCAAATTGCTTCGCTTGCTTTAATGCATTCTTTTTAAAAGCTTTTAATTTTTCCTCGTCTTGTAAAAGTGCAATTGCTTTTTGGCTCATAGTAGCTGTGTCGCCCACAGGTGCCGTATATCCAGTTACGCCATCGATATTTACTTCGCTTAATCCACCTGCATCAGAGCTAATCACCACAGCACTTGCAGCCATGGCTTCTAATGCAGCCAAACCAAAACTTTCATATTCCGATGGCAGTAAGAAAATATCGCTAACGGCTAATATTTCTTCCATTTGTTCCTGCTTTCCTAAAAAACGAACATCGGCTTCTATTCCAAACTGTCTCGCTAAGTCTTCGGCAACAGGACGCTCAGGGCCATCGCCTACCATTAATAATTTTGCAGGCGTGGCAGCGTGAATGTTTTTAAATATTTCCATCACATCGTCGATTCTTTTTATTTTTCGAAAGTTGGATGCGTGTACTATTATTTTTTCTCCATGAGGCGCAATCACTTGTCTGAATGCGGCTACTGGTTTTTTATCGTAACGATGCAAGTCTACAAAGTTATTTATGACTTGAATATTTTTACGAATATCAAAATGCTTTAAAGTTTCTTCTTTTAAATTTTCTGACACCGCGGTAATCGCATCACTCTCATTTATGGAAAAAGTAACAACGGGTTCATAAGTTTTATCTCTACCCACTAATGTAATGTCAGTTCCGTGTAATGTGGTAATAACGGGCACCGACCTTCCTGTTTTTTGTTTTACAATTTGTTTAGCTGTATACGCAGCCGATGCATGCGGAATGGCATAGTGCGCATGTATTAAATCCAGGTCGTGGTTTAAGATCACATCCACCATGGTACTAGCCAATGCGAGTTCATAGGGAGGGTAGTCAAATAAAGGATAAGTGGGTACCCTTACTTCGTGGTAAAAAATATTGGCATGGAAACCATTTAGTCGGACAGGTTGTTGGTAGGTGATAAAATGAATTTCGTGTCCTTTTTCGGCCAATGCTTTTCCAAGCTCAGTCGCTAACACGCCACTTCCACCAAACGTAGGATAACAAACAATACCGATCTTCATTTTCTTGAGTTGAATATGCAATTAACAACTAATTATCCGATAAAGTTTAATTATATTTAAGAATTATTTGAATGTTAAAACAACTACTTATGCGTCGATTATTTCTATTGGTATTTTGCTTGCCTTTTATGGCTCAAGCACAGGTGAATCAAGATAGTGTTACCATTAAAAAAATGGTAGACGAAGTGATGACAAACGGCAAGGCTTATGATTTGTTAAGAGAATTAACCAAAAAAATAGGAGGTCGATTGGCAGGTTCTCCTCAGCAACAAAATGCTGCAATTTGGGGAAAGCGCAATATGGATGCTTTGAATCCCGACAAGGTATATATGCAGCCATGTAAAACACCTAATTGGCAAAGAGGAGGCAAAGATTTTGCTGCCATTGTAGGTTTGAATGGCAAGCCAACGATTCAAAAATTAGAGGTGCTGGCATTGGGTAATTCCTTGGGAAGTAATGGCTTGGTGGAAGCCGATGTATTGGCTGTCGCGAATTTTGATGAGTTAGAAAAGCGCAAGGATGAAGTAAAAGGAAAAATAGTTTATTACAATAGTGAGTTTGATCCAACTTTGATTCAAACCTTTAAAGCCTATGGCGCATCCAATGCGTATCGTGGAATTGGGGCAAGCCGAGCTGCAAAATATGGTGCAGTAGGTGTGATGATACATTCTTTAAGCTCAGCGCCCGACAATGCGCCTCACACAGGTGGCATGCGTTATGACTCTGCTTACCCAAAAATTCCTGCAGTAGCATTAGGACCTAATGATGCAAAGGCGTTGTATGCACAAGCAAAAAAAGGAACAGTGCGTGCTCAAATGCAAACTTATGGATTCTTTTTACCAGATGCAGACGAGAACAATGTGGTAGCTGAATTAAAAGGCACAGAACATCCCGAAGAAATTATCACTATTGGCGGTCACTTAGATAGTTGGGATGTGAATGAAGGTGCACATGATGATGGTGCTGGAGTGGTACAAACTATGGAAGTATTACGTACCATGAAAGCGTTGAATTATCAACCTAAGCGCACTATTCGTTTTGTATTATTTGCGAATGAAGAGAATGGAGGAAAAGGCGGCGCTAAATATGCTGAATTAGCTAAGTTGAATAAAGAAAAACATATTTTGGCATTGGAAAGTGATGAGGGTGGATTTACACCAAGAGCTATTGCAATTACTTGTACACCTGCACAGTTAACACGTTTTCAAAAATGGACTCCTTTGTTAAAACCTTATGGTACCGAAGTGACTACAGGCGGTGGTGGCGCAGATATTGGCCCATTAACGGGGTATGATAAAAGTATTATTATGTCGAGCATGATTCCAGATAGTCAACGTTATTTTGATTTGCATCATGCTAAAACTGATGTATTTGAAAATGTAAATAAGCGTGAATTGTTATTAGGTGCAGCGAATATTGCAGCGTTCATTTATTTAGTAGACCAGTACGGTGTTAATTAATATGATTACTAAAGTTAATCAATGCCCTCGTTTATGGGGGGCTTGATTAATCATAAAATATTAAATAAAAAGTCTCTTAAATAAAATGCCCCGATTTTGTCGGGGCATTTTAAATTATGCTTCACATCAGTCGCTTTGCGACTTCTTATTTAACGGCTTAGGTTCATAGAACGTTCTTTGTATAAGGTTCTAAAGTAAGGATCATGTAAGTCTTTGATAAAGCGAATGGCTTCACCCGTACTCTTCATTTCTGGTCCTAATTCTTTATTGACACCTGGGAATTTATCAAAACTAAATACCGGCTCTTTTATCGCGTAACCATCTAGTTTTTTCTCCATGGTAAAGTCGGTAAGCTTGTTCACGCCCAACATGATTTTAGTGGCAATATTTAAATAAGGAATTTGATATGCTTTTGCAATAAATGGTGTTGTTCTTGATGCTCTTGGGTTGGCTTCAATTACATAAATTTTATCATCTTTAATTGCAAATTGAATATTAATCAATCCTTTGATATTTAAAGCTCTTGCAATTTTTTCGCTGTAAAATTCCATCGTCTCAACGATCAATGGAGTTAAGTTAAATGCTGGTAATACTGCATTACTGTCTCCACTATGGATACCTGCTGGTTCAATATGCTCCATCACACCCATCACGTGGAAAGTTTCTCCATCAAAAATAGCATCCACTTCTGCTTCTTGACAACGATCTAAGAAATGGTCAATCAAGATTTTATTATCAGGGATATGTTTTAAGATACTTACTACTGAGCTCTCTACTTCGTCGTCGTTAATTACAATGCGCATTCTTTGACCACCAATTACATAACTAGGTCTTACCAATACAGGATAACCTACTTGGTTGGCTACTTCAATCGCTTCTTCGGCCGTGTAAGCAGTTCCGTATTGAGGGTATGGAATATTTAATTCTTTTAATAAATCACTAAAGCGACCTCTGTCTTCGGCAATATCTAAACTATCAAATGAAGTACCTATAATTTTAATACCTCTTTCGGTTAAGCGTTTTGCTAATTTTAAGGCAGTTTGTCCACCTAATTGTACAATCACTCCTTCGGGTTGTTCTAATTCGATAATTTCCCAAAGATGCTCCCAATATACAGGCTCGAAATATAATTTATCGGCCATGTCAAAATCGGTGGATACGGTTTCGGGGTTGCAGTTTACCATGATCGCCTCGTAACCGGACTCCTTAATGGCTAATAATCCATGAACGCAACAATAATCAAATTCTATACCTTGACCAATGCGATTAGGTCCACTTCCTAATACAATAATTTTCTTCTTTTTAGAGGGGATGGATTCGTTGGAGTTCAGCTTGTTGCTCATAGGTATAAAATTGTGCAAAAATACGTTAGCCGAACCATTTTTACGAATTTTTATAAAATGGTTTTCCACCAACTTTGCTTATTGAACGGCACAAAGCTCATCCCAGCGGGTGGTAAAGCGCTTGCTACGATTTTCGCTACGCATTTTCCAGTTTTTTTTGGTCCCGGTAGTGCCGAATTTGAGTACATCGTTCCTAAATGCAGCATTCATATTGTCAATAACATTCATTAGTTTTTTGCGTCTTACATCGGCGGGTGCGACAAATAAATTGATTTGCAGGGTATTATCAGGCACAAAATCGCTTACAATGACGCCAGCTTTTTTATACACTTCCCCTTCTTCAAATAAGGTTTTCCCAATGGCCACCGCCGCTTTGATAAGGTCGGGGGTGAGGTTACTGGGATTGTCGAGCTGAGTGAAACCATTTACTTGACTGCCTCGCTGGTAATGGCTATACTCGGGCTGGGGTGGTAGCTTGCGTAATAAAAATACTTGCACGCGGCTTGCTGCACTATGCTGCCTTCGGAGTTTTTCGGCGCAGCGTGTTGCATAGGTAGCTAATGCTTCTTCTATTTCCTGCCATTCAGTAACCGGTCTTCCAAACATGCGCGTGGTAGCAATCATCTTTTTCTCGGTGCGTGGTGCTTGCATGCTGTGACTTTGCAAACCTTTTAACTCGCGTATTAATTTAATACCGGTAATGCCGCCTAAAAAACGTTTACCCCAACTTAGGTCCTTCATGCTTAATGCAAAAGCGGTATTCACTCCGTATACTTTTAATTTTTCACTATAGCTGTATCCAATGCCCCAAACATCTTCGATAGGTGTTTTTTGTAATGCAGTTTGTATTTTTTGTGTACTATCCAATACCACTACGCAGTTGGTTTGTAGTTTATTTTTTTTGGCTAAACGATTGGCTACTTTGCTTAATACTTTATTGGGTGCTGCACCTACTGACACCGAAATACCTGTCCATGTTTCAATCGTATTTTTTAAGTGGACGCAAAAATCATACACGTCATTATGGGCAATATGATCTAAGTTTACAAAGGCTTCATCGACCGAATATACTTCTACGTGACCCGGTGGTAGCAAGGATCTCATGGTTTCCATCACACGCCAACTCATGTCGCCATATAAATGATAATTGGAAGAGAAACATTGAATCCCAAATTGTTTAATTCTTTCTGCTTCCTGAAAATAAGGAGTTGCCATTCCAATGCCTAATGCCTTGGCTTCATCGGAACGAGACACAATACAACCATCATTATTACTTAATACAATAATGGGCGCGCGTAATAATTTAGGATCAAATAAACGTTCACAGGAACAATAAAAACTATTACAATCAATAATCGCTTGCACACTTTTTAATTTTAATTTGCGCAGTTGTTTAGGCGCGAATATTTATGAGGTGATTATAAACCGTGAATTACATAGGTTACTACGCCCCATGTGCGATAGTCTTCCAAATGTTCAATATGTATGGCACCATATTTTTTATTTTCAGGAAATAGGGTAATGCTATGTGTTTGTATTTGTAGTCGGCGCACTAAAAATTCGCCATTTAAAATGGCTACCACCACTTTCCCCGACCTAGGAGGAATACTGCGGTCCACAATTAAAGTGTCTCCAATATGAATGCCCGCTCCCAACATGGCATCGCTATTGACCCTGAAGAAAAAAGTAGCTGGTTTATTATGAATGAGCTGCTCGTTTAAGTCGATACCTCTTTCCATAAAGTCGTCCGATGCGGCCCCAAAACCTGTTGCATTGGCCTGTACTATTTGACTAGATTGATAGTTTTTATTAATCTGTTGGGTGGCAATACCCTGGCTAGGATCTTGGTCGATATATTCCATAATACTAAATTTATTAGCAATATTAGCTAAATAATTTAGTATTTCAATGAATATTTTCTAGCTCCTATTTTGTACCTTGAGGGTCAAATTGTGCGTTATGGATAAACCATTTTTTATTGACCCGAATATTGCGAGGGCAAAGACGATTGACACTAGTTTTTATTTGGAAACCAAGTGGTTAGAAGCCTCCAAGGAAAAAATATTTGCGCCTAGCTGGCAATATATTGGCCATACAGGCATGGTGCCCAAAGCGGGGGATGCACATCCTATTCAATTTTTAGAAAATTATATTAACGAGCCCTTGGTGCTAACGCGTGACGGGGACAATCATATTCATTGCTTATCCAATGTATGTACGCATCGTGGAAATTTAATGGTGTACGAACCTTGTAGTGCGCAAAAACATTTGCGTTGTAAATACCATGGACGTGCATTTCATTTGGATGGAAAATTTATTTCGATGCCAGAGTTTAAGGATGTAGAAAATTTCATTCCCGAAAACAATCACCTGCATCATTTACAATTATACCAATGGGGTCCTTTGTTGTTTACTCAATTGCAAAAGGGATTAGGTCCTGAATTATTTTTTAGAGAGATGGAAGAACGCATTGGTTGGATGCCGATTAATAATTTGGTATTTGATGCATCTCGTTCCAAGGATTATGATATTAAAGCCAACTGGGCATTGTATTGTGAAAATTATTTAGAAGGATTCCATATTCCATTTGTACATCCGGGATTGAATGCATTTTTGGATTTTAAAGATTATGCTACGGAGACTTTTAAATATTCGAACCTACAATTGGGCATTGCAAAAGACGATGAGCATTGTTTTGACATACCAGCAGGCCATCCCGACGAAGGCAAGCGTATTGCAGCTTATTATTTTTGGGTATTCCCGAACATGATGTTTAATTTTTATCCTTGGGGATTGTCTTTAAACGTAGTGCAGCCAGTAGCCGAGGGGCATACCAAAGTAAAATTTTTAAGCTTTGTGTTTGATGAAAGTAAATTAGGCCAAGGTGCAGGTAGTGGATTGGATACAGTAGAAATGGAAGATGAAGAAGTAGTGCAATATGTACAAAAGGGCATACGTTCTCGCTTTTATCATTTTGGCCGCTATGCTACACAGCGTGAACAAGGCACACACCATTTTCACAGTTTGCTTGCCGATTTTTTAAATCAATAATAACGATCATAAATAAAATAAAAAGGGCTCCGAGTGGAGTCTTTTTATTTGGACCAACTTACCGTTACATTCCAATCATTGCCTGCTTGGATATGGTAAGTGTCGGCAAAACTTCCTTGGTTTAATGCAAAGGAAAGATCCATTAAGCTATTTAAATAAGCCAAAGGTTTACCCACTGCAACTCCGCCAAAAGTATTTTCAAAAGGCATTTTGCCAGTGTATACTAATTTTTGTGCGTGGAATATTTGCACCGTAATTTCATTTTTAGAATGTGTAAGGGCATTGAATTTTTTCCAGTTGTCTTGGTCAATATTAGTCCAAATATTACCGTACTGAATATCTAAAATGGAAATATTCCCTTTTAGTTTTCCATTATTTAAAACCGCTTTTTGATAAGATAAAGCCGTGATAGGATCTTTGCTTATTTGACCTACTTGTTCGTAACGAATAGTATGTGATGCGAGTCTTGCTGCAGTATAAGCATATACATCACGACCGTGAAAAGTATAAGAGGCGCCTGAGTTTTTTCTTCTATTCACTACTTCGTCAATTTCCCTGATGGAATCAATGCCTAAGCTTTGTGCAATTAAAGTAAGGGTACCATTATCGGGGGTAACAATAAAATGTCCCGATTTTGTTTTTACCACTACTGACTTACGCGTAGTGCCCACGCCTGGATCCACCACCGACACAAATACAGTGCCAGCGGGCCAGTAGGCAACGGTTTGATCCAAACGGTAAGCCGCTTCCCAAATATTGTAAGCAGGAATATCATGTGTTAGGTCATACATTTTTAAACTAGGATCCACGCTACTCGCAACCCCTTTCATAGCGGACACGGCGCCGTCCTTGGTGCCAAAGTCGGTTTGAAAAACTACAATGCCATTTTGTGCAAATGTATTTACAGTAAAGAGCCCAACAATAAAAAGGAGTAGTAAGTGTTTCATTCAAAATGAATTTTAAGTAGCAAAAAAAAGTCCAGACGAATCTGGACTTTAAAGTTATGTTAGTTTAGCGAATTAAAACTTAATGGCTAATTTGGTA
>CANGMV010000019.1 GCA_947454745.1 Bacteroidota bacterium
ACTTATGCTATAGAATGCTAAATCTTCTTTATGAACGGGAAGCTCCACTTTTGTTAATGGTATATTTACAATTGAAGCTTTCTTGTTCTTAAATTGAGGTACTGCAATTTGCCAAGTACTTAAAGGCACATTGTTTGGCAATGACAATTGATGCATTGCTTTATAGTTTGCAATGTTGTCAATTACATCACTATATAAAGTGTCAATTTCTTTAGGAGTAAATTGAATATCAAAAAGTTTTGCCGCCCCTAATAAATCTGACTTTGAAATAGTAGTGTCTTGTGCGTTTGCAAGGCCCAAGCTACCAATCAATATGACAAGAAAAAGATACTTCATGATATAATTATTTAATTATATCAAAGATACTATCCTCGCTTTGTTTTGTTGCTTGAAAACCTTCTTTTTTGTCCACCTTTAGCTCCAAATCCCCCTTCATGCTGTGGAGCGCGGCCTCTTGTATTTCTTGGCTTGCCCCATCCAGCATCCTGAGATGTTTTATTCGCATGAAACTGCTGCATTGGATAAGGATGTTCCTCAATTACGGGTACTTTTTTACCGATTAGTTTTTCAATATCTGCTAAATAGGCTTTCTCTTCATAATCACAAAAACTAAGTGCTGTTCCTTCTGCGCCAGCACGACCAGTTCGGCCAATACGGTGTACATAGGTTTCAGCAATATTTGGAATATCAAAATTGATGACATGTGCTAATTCGTCTACATCAATTCCTCTTGCCGCAATATCGGTAGCTACTAAAACTCTTGTAGTTTGTTCTTTAAAATTACTCAATGCACGCTGGCGCGCATTTTGAGATTTATTACCATGTATCGCTTCAGCAATAATATCATTCTTAGTAAGTAATTGTACTACTTTATCAGCACCATGTTTGGTTCTTGTGAAAACTAAGGCTGTTTTAATGGCTGGATTTTTCAGTACCTCAACAAGTAATGAGTTTTTATTCACCTTGTCAACAAAGTAAACCGCTTGATCGATAATTTCAACGGTAGATGAAACAGGTGTTACAGTTACTTTTTCCGGATT
Organism: Bacteroidota bacterium; assembly: GCA_947454745.1. Lineage (GTDB taxonomy): Bacteria > Bacteroidota > Bacteroidia > Chitinophagales > Chitinophagaceae > Sediminibacterium. Next base: position 1,041 of record CANGMV010000019.1, read on the forward strand.
ATGTAAAATACTATTTGCAAGGCTTACAATTTCTGGAGGCATGGTCGCAGAGAAAAACAAGGATTGTCTTTTCTTAGGAAGTACTGCCAATAGTTTTTTGACATCATGCACAAATCCCATGTCTAACATTCTATCCGCTTCGTCTAATACAAAAAATTCAACATCTCGAAGGCTTATAAAACCTTGGTTCATTAAATCCAATAAACGACCAGGTGTTGCAATGACTACATCAACACCATTTTTAAGTGCAGTTACTTGTGGACCTTGTCCTACACCCCCAAAAATTACTGTGCAATTTAATTGGGTATGTCGGCCATAAGCATTAAAACTCTCTGCAATTTGAATCGCTAATTCACGCGTAGGCGTAACAATTAAGCTTTTGATTCTTTTTCTTTTTTCTACAGGTTTTGCAGAAAGCAATTGTATAATAGGTAAGGTAAAAGCAGCTGTTTTTCCTGTGCCTGTTTGGGCACAACCTAGTAAGTCCTTTCCTTCTAATAATATGGGAATGGACTGGGCTTGAATAGGTGTTGGGGTTGTGTAACCTTCTTCAAATAATGCCAATAAAATGGGTTCTATTAACCCTAGTTCTTTAAAATTCGTACTCATAATAGACTGCAAGGTACGCCTTTTAAATTTGGCAGCCTTTTGTAGCTACTTTCTGACTAAACAATAGGAATTATATACAAGTTCCTGAATTGTCTTTGATGGAACTATTCTGTTAAGGTGCATTGTGTTCCAATGCTTTTTATTCATATGAAATCCAGGGAATATGGCATCAGGATACTGATCTCTTTGGTCAATGATATCATCAGGACTAGCCTTGTAGTTCATAGTACTAGGAAATGCAACTAAATCTAAAATAATGAAGATTTTTCCTTTCGTTTTGAGCACTAAATTATCATCGCCAAAAGGGAAGCATTCTTCTGTTTCGGGTAGTGAGACAGCGTAAGCTATAATTTCATCAATTTCCATTAACAAGTATAGTTAGATTTAAGTTTCTTATAGTTTGAAAATTAATCAACACCATTATTTTTTACTAGCTGCCCAAGTATCCATTTTTGCTTCAAATACTGCTAATGGTAAAGAGCCATCTTTCAATACTTCGTTATGAAATTCTGCTAAATTAAATTTTGCACCTAATGCTGTTTCATATTTTTTTCGAAGCGCAGCAATTTTCATGGCACCTGTTTTATATCCTAATGCTTGACCAGGGATGGCCATATATCTTTCAATTTCGGCAGTTGCTCCTTGTTCACTTATGGCTTCATTGTCCATCATATATTTGATGGCTTCTTCTCTGCTCATATTTTTTGTATGAATGGCAACGTCCACTACTAAACGAATTGCTCTGTGAATTTCATCGCCCAAAGCGCCCATATATTGGTAAGGATCCGTATACAATCCTAATTCTTTGCCTAATGATTCGCAATATAAAGCCCAGCCTTCTACATAGGCATTATGCCCGCCATATCTTCTGAAACTAGGCAGTGCTGTATTTTCCTGCGTCAATGATATTTGATAGTGATGGCCAGGAATAGCTTCATGTAAAAACAAGGACTCCATTCCCGATGTAGTATTGAATTTTGTGGCATCTAAAATGGGAACATAAAAAATACCAGGTCTTTTTCCATCAGCTGAACCTCCATTGTATTCTGCACTTGCTGAGGCAGCTCTGAATGCTTCGGTTTGTCTTACTTCAAAAGGAGTTTTAGGCTCATGCAAAAACATCTTTTTCAAATTAGGTTGCATGGTTTGATGAATTTTTTCAAAAGCAGCAATTACTTCCTTAGGTGATTTGTAAGGCATAAATTGTTTATCCTCCTTCATGAATTCAAAAAATGCTTTTAAGTCTCCTTTAAAACCTACAACATCTTTAATACTGTCCATTGATTTTCTAATTCTTGCAACTTCAGCTAATCCAGTTTGATAAATTTCTTCAGGAGTTTTATCGGTAGTTGTTTGAGATTTTACGCGGTAAGCATACATTTCTTTACCTGTGGTCATTGAAGAGAATCCTGATGTTGTTCTTGTTTTTGGCAAGTATTCTTTTTGTAAATAATCCCCTAACTTTTTGTAAGTAGGTATAATTACTGTTGTTATTGCGGTTTCATATTCTTTGGTTAGCCTTGCTTTATCTTCAGCTGAAAATTCTTTCGGCATTAAATTAATGGGGCCGTAGAACAAACTTTTCTTAGGATCTGTTACCCACATGCTTTGCATTTCAGGAATCATTCTTTCCACTAATATTTTTGGTAAAACAATTCCAGCATTGATACCTTTATTAAAATTGCCGATCGCAGTATCTGCCCATACCGAAAACGCACTCATTCTTTTTAGCCAGTCTTCATAATTTTTTACTGTTTTAAAAGGTTGTGCACCCGTTCCAGAACCATATTGACCCAGCGTTAAAGGCAATGCCTCGAATTGATTAAATGGCAAGTATTCAAAATGATATTTATCCCCTTCGAGGTTAATTTCCAATTGGTATTTTAAGTTGTCAAAAGACAATTTTCGGTCAGCAGTTAAGCTATTACGTTCATATAATTTTAGCGAATCAAGATAAGCTTTATTAAATGCTGTCCAAGACTTCATGAATTCAAGGGACCCGTCATTAGGGAGTAAATCATTATATCGATCATCCCCAATTGCAGTTGCTTGCAATGGGCTAAACTTTAATTGTTGTTGGTAATAATTTTCAAGAAACTGATCAAATTTTTCATTTGACACTACTTTGTTATTAGCAGTATTACAGGCAGCGATACCAATTATAAAAGCTAAAGCAATAGATATTCTTTTCATTTCACTATATTTTAGTAAATGTAAGAATTCTTATTAAGTTTTCCGAATTAGCTCAGTTAGCTATAATGAATACTTTTTCATTTGCTTATGCATGATAGCAAACCAAATAGGCGGGAATAGGGAAAGTACAATCATGCCAGGGTAACCTGTAGGCATTTGAGGGGCATTTTCCATATTTCTTAAAATTTGGTATTTCCGGGAAGCTAGGTAATGGTGATCACTGTGTCGGCTTAATTCAAAAAGCATTAAGCGACCAATCACATGATTGCTATTCCAACTATGATGTGGTTTTACTCTTTCATATAAATCTCCTGCTCCTTTTTCTCTTGATAAACCATAATGTTCAATATAATTAACAGTCTCCAACAAGGTTGCACCCATCAATGCAGCTACAATAAAATACAACATGATAGATAAACCAAAGAAATAAAATATGATTAAAACAAATCCAATTTGAACAAGTTGAAACAAAAACATTTCATTGTTTAAGGAAGGTAAAATTTTATTTTTCTTTTTGGCTTCGTCTATGGCAATATGCCATGCACTTACATAAGTTCCTATGAATGTTTGCACCCAAAATGCATAAACAGTTTGCTTATACTTAGCAGTACTTGGATCATTAGGTGTTGCAACATGTTTATGATGTCCTTTATTATGTTCAATAAAAAAGTGCATGTATAAACTAGTCAATAATAATAATTTTGCTAAAAATTGTTCAAATACATTTGTTCTATGTCCAAGTTCATGCGCTGCATTTATTCCAAAAGCGCCACATAATAATCCCATGGCAACAATGCGTCCTGCGATGTCAACTGCATTTAATTCCTGTTTGAAACTCATTAAGAAAATAAATAAAAGCAGATATTGTAACGGGACAGTCAACCATATAATAAAATCATAAAGCTTATTTGATTTTGCTAGTTGTTCTTCTACCTCGTCAAGGTTTTTAGGATCAGGTGCAATAAATAATTCTAAAATTGGAATAAAGAAGAAAACGTACAAAATGGGTACCCAGCAATAAATACCCGTATGGGTAAATGCCCAATAGCAAAGTAAATACAGCACAAATGGAGTAGTGTATTTAAACGACTTTGTAAATACATTCATACTTAAGTATAAGTTTTTTTATTCCACGGTAACTAAATATGATCCACCAACCGTGCTTTCCAAAGATAGTGATGCTGATAGATATTTTCTCACCTTATGTATAGAAATTAACATTGCCGATCTCTGGATCTCACATTACAGTGAACATCAACACTACCTTTATGATACTATATTGAAGTTTAGAGGCCAAGGGTGGTCTTACATCAAGATTTCAAAGTGGTTCAATGATAATAATATACTTACGCCCCGTGGTAAGCAATTTATTCCTCCGAGTGTGTTTAGTATCTTAAAAAAGAAGAGGATTAGTAACGAGAGATTTAACAGAACATTTACTGCTGTAATCAATAAAGCAGATATCAATGTCCAGAACATCACTCCGACTGATTTCAAATAAAACTATTTAAAATATCTACCCTATACAAGGCTCGCAATCTGACGATCGCTCGCTGGTTACACCAAGTTATTAAGCATTAGTAGTCGGCCATCCCATAAATGGGTCTGGCCTTATAGCACACCAAGTTCTTTTGCGTAGTTCTTAGTCTTGGTTATTGTTACTGGTGAACAGCTTAGGATCTTGGCTATCTCTGAGTAGCTATGTGTCCCTTTGGACAGATAGTCTAGGATCTTCTTGCTCTTATCCTTTTTAAGATGACGTTCTGGTGTGTCTTGGGTATTGATTCTTCTTCCGCAGTATGCTTGAGGGTTCTTGATACGAGCTATAGCTATACCTTCCTTCTGACGTTGAAGTATCATTGATCTTTCAAATGAGTACATGCTACCAAGGATTGATAATAATAGTTCTGAAAACTTATCTGGATTACCATTGTCATCAAAGTTTCTGATGTTTGGGTTTCTACATACTATAGTGATTCCTTTTTCAGTTAGTTCACGCCAAGTTGATAGGACTGATATTAGATTTCTTCCCAGGCGATCTATAATGTGTACTTCAAGATGCATTAGCTTACCCTCATCAATGAGCTTCTTTATTTGCTGACCCTTAGGTCTTTCATATAGATCACTATTGCCGGTAAAGTTATCAGTTAACACATAATCGAACCCTTTTAGCTCTTGAAGCTGACGATCATGTTTTGACTACCATCATTGGTGGATATTCTGCTATAAAAAACCTTCATATTCATTACAGTTTATGGGTGGGTAATTTTAAGTCTATTATTGATGGTTTAATGGCGATTTAAGCCCCGATCTTTACTACTCTTTAGGGTATACTCTAATAATATTAAAACGCCATTCGTTTAAGCTCATGGCTCTTTATTAACCCCGGGGTTCCTGCCGGCTGGCGGCGGTACCCTCTATCTATATAAACCTTTAAGGGCAATAACGAGCCCGTTCAATACTCTAAACCAACCACGATTTTTTTTTCAGAACCTTAGGGCGTATTACTAGAGTTCTTGGGAAGAAGGGAAAAACGTTTTTAAAAATTTTTCTGAATTTTTTTCTGAGATCTATAGATTGAGTGGCTATGGTCTGCGGGTAGAACTACTTACGCTTGAAAATACCATCTGTGTCTTTTTCCCAACGTAATGATACTCCAGTGTTATAATGTCCCTTATCACTATCAAATATGTCAAGCTTACCATTTTTATCGATGTCCTCAACTCTCAACCAAATAATCCATTTTATAGTGTTTGAAGTATAATCTTGAATTATTTTATCAGTTATATCTTGGTACACATAATTGCCAACATTTTTTAAAATCTGGATTCGGAATCCTTGATAAAAATTAGCTGTTCTATCTTGTGTTCTATTGATTATGATTTCATCAATACCATCACCGTCCAAATCTGCACTATTAATATCAATCAAAACACCCCAGCTAGGAACCGTAGGAAGTTTTATTGATCTAGTAGAATCATAGTTGATACCATTTCCCAAAAACACCCTTAACGGTTGATTATTTTTATCTGATAAGTAATCGTCACCTCCTGCTATCAAATCAAGAAAGCCATCTTTATTAATATCTTTAAATTCTGCAGTGAAAACACCATAATTAGACATAATTAATTTTGATGGTGTATTTGTAAAATTTCCCTTGCCGTCATTAATCAACAAAAAGGATTTGTCGGTAGTTCCAGTAAAATATAGGTCTAAGTCTCCATCATTATCAATATCTCCCGAACATACACCATGACCAAACCAGGTATCAGTTAGTAATATTTTAAACTCATAACCGGTAGGTGTAGATAATAATATGGAAGGATTTGATCCTGTAAATGGAGCAGCATCAACACCTGACTCTGCATATACAACGTCAGGCTTACCATCTTTATTGAAATCACCTACGATCCCTTTTCTAGCATTATTAGTACCTATGTTATTAATGATTTTAGATGTATCTAATTTGAATGAGCTGTTCGTTTTATCATTTATATAAAGTTCAAGAGGCATTCTCTTATTGTCATTTGGAAATTTAGAAGGCGCCATTAAAACATCATCATATCCGTCATTATTAAAATCAGCTATAGTAATTGGACAATCATAAAAAATATTAGAAACATTTATTCCATTTGATTTGGGAATTGCATAATTATCTATCCACAAATCAGATTTTCTTAAATCTAATGATGTAGTTAAATAGTTTTTAAAATTTGTTGGAATTACCGGTGTAGTTGGAGTGACAACAACTGGAACTGCAGGAGTTTGATTTGATTGCGATGGTGCTTCCTGTTTTGAGCACGACACTAACTGGAGCAACATTCCCAAGGAAACGATAAATCTTTTCATTTATTTTTTGTTTAAACTATCCTTTGGGGTATTCAAATATAGATAATATTTGATAATATTATCTATATTTGAATTTGCCAAACCTAAATCACTTCAGGGTACTTTGTTGTAAATAATTCCCACAGCGCCTCTCGAATTATCTGAGAATTTGATTTAGAGGTAATGCTACAGATTTTAAATAATCGGTCTGAGGTTAAATCATCAACTCGCATGGTTAAAATACCATCTTTTATTTGCTTTGCATAGTATTGTTTATATCTCAATCTTGTGTTTTCCATTGTAATTTGTATTTACAATAAATACACAGAAATAGATAAGAAATTCTCTAATTTAAATGTCCCTTTAATAATGGACTATACGCGGGGCCGCCAACCGAGCCGGAGCAGAAGCGACGGCGAGGGTACTAACCAAACTAATTTACGCAAGCCAAATTCCGGACATGATTATTCCACCGTTACCGACTTTGCTAAGTTTCTTGGTTTGTCCACATCTATGCCTTTGTAAATACCTACATAGTAGCTTAATAATTGTAATGGAATTACACTTAATAAGGGTGCAATTACTTCGTCGATATCTGGCACAAACATAATATTATCCGACATCGTTGGTAATACAACATCCCCAATGGTAGCAACGGCTATTACTTGGCCTTTTCTTGCTTTAATTTCTTGAATATTGGAAACTACTTTTTCGTAGTACATATCTTTAGTTGCCACAAATACTACAGGCAAATTTTCATCTACTAATGCAATTGGACCATGCTTCATTTCGGCAGCGGGGTAGCCCTCAGCATGTATATAGGTGATCTCTTTTAATTTTAAGGCGCCTTCTAATGCAATTGGAAAATTATAACCACGACCTAAGTATAAAAAGTCCGATGCGCCTTTGTATTGTTTTGCGATGCTTTCAATTTTTGAAGTATCAGCTAAAATTTCTTTTACCTTTTCTGGAACCGATGCCAATTCATTTAATAAGAATACATAACGTTCATCGCTGATGCTTCCTTTTGCTTTTGCCATCTTTAAAGCCATCATACTTAAAACAGCCAATTGGCCTGTAAAAGCTTTTGTACTTGCAACTCCAATTTCTGGTCCAGCGTGTGTATAGGCGCCTGCATGACTTAAGCGTGCAATGCTACTTCCTACAGCATTCACTACGCCAAATATAAACGCGCCTTTTTCTTTAGCACTTTCTAATGCTACTAAAGTATCGGCTGTTTCACCACTTTGAGAAATAGCAATAATTACATCTCCAGGATGAATCACTGGATTGCGGTACCTGAATTCCGAAGCATATTCTACTTCTACGGGAATACGACATAATTCTTCAATCATATATTCAGCCACTAAGCCAGCATGCCAACTCGTTCCACAAGCAACAATCATAATTCTTGATGCTTTTGTTAATGCTTCAATATGATTGTCTACTCCTGCCATAACAATTTGTTGTTGTTCGTGCAGCAAACGACCCCTTAAACAGTCGAAGATGGTTTCAGGTTGCTCGAAAATTTCTTTCAACATGAAATGATCATAACCGCCTTTTTCAATGGCAGCCAATTCCATGTCTAATTTTTGTATAAATGGAGTTTGCTTTTCGTTTCCTAAATTCTTTAAAATTAATTCGTCTGCTTTTACAATGGCAATTTCATAATCGTTTACATACACTACTTCCTTTGTGTATTCAATAATAGGAGAGGCATCACTTGCTAAAAAATGTTCACCCTTGCCAATGCCAATTACCAGTGGACTTCCTTTTCTTGCTGCAATGATGGTTTCAGGGTCGTCCTGGTCAATTAACAAAATACAATAAGCACCTACGATCCTTTTTAAAGCAATGCGCAATGCTTCTTCTAATTTACTTTTATTATTATCCTGAATATCCTGAATAAAATTTAATAATACTTCGGTATCCGTATCGCTTTTAAAAGTATACCCCTTGCTTGTTAATTCTTGTTTGATTTGTGCATAGTTCTCAATAATGCCATTATGCAACATTGCCAAACGGCCATTGTTGGATAAATGAGGATGTGCATTGCGATCGGATGGTTCACCATGTGTTGCCCAACGAGTATGTCCAATACAAATATGGGAATGCATGTTTTTTCCAACCACAGCTTCTTCTAATTCTGCAACCTTGCCTTTCTTTTTGTGTACTTGTAAGTTACCTTCTTGGATAATAGCCACACCTGTACTATCATAACCTCGATATTCTAAACGCTTCAAACCTTTTAATACAATTGGGTATGCTTCTCTATGACCTATATAACCTACAATTCCGCACATAATTTATGATTTGAGTTAAATTCAATAATTTGAGCAAAAATAAACATTAATATTTTAATGTATGTCAACAATGGACCAATTTGATTTCACAAAAGACTATGTTTTAGAGGATGATAGGGCTATTTTAACACCTATAACGATTTCGGATGCTGAACGGTTGGCAGAATATGTAATTCATGAGCCCGAATTATGGGAATTTTCCTTAGTAGCGATTCAAAATCCGGAAGATCTAAATGGCTATATTGATACTGCTGTTCAAGCTAGAAAGGATAAAACTGCCTATGCATTTATAGTTTTTGATAAAGCTTCCCAAAGCTATGTTGGAAGTACCCGATTTTATGATATACAGCTGGCTTTTGAGACTACACAATTAGGGTATACCTGGTATAGTAAAAAAGTATGGGGTACAGGACTGAATCAACATTGTAAATTTTTATTATTACAATTTGCTTTTGAACAAATGCATTTTAAAAGAGTAGAATTTAGGGCAGATAATAATAATAAAAGAAGCATTGCCGCCATGCAA
>CANGMV010000020.1 GCA_947454745.1 Bacteroidota bacterium
ATCGCCATTACGTTCAGCAACTTCGGCTTCTTGTTTTAATTTTTCAATATCCGATTTTGCTTTTTGTACTTTGTCTACAATCTCTTTTTCTTCTGACCATTTGGCTTTTAACGTGTCTTGTTGAACTGTTAAATTACTTATGTCAATATTCAACGCCTTTAACTGTTCAGGATTGTTCTCTCTTTTAATAGCTTCTCTTTCAATTTCTAATTGACGAATTTGACGCATTAAAGTATCCAACTCTTCGGGCATGGAATTCATTTCCAACCTTAATTTCGCAGCACTCTCGTCGATTAAGTCAATGGCTTTGTCGGGTAAAAAACGATCTGTAATATACCTACTTGATAATTCCACTGCGGCAATAATTGCTTCGTCCTTAATACGCACATGGTGATGCGTTTCGTATCTTTCCTTTAAACCTCTTAAAATAGAAATAGCATCTTCCTTGGTTGGTTCGTCGATCATTACTTTTTGAAAACGACGCTCTAATGCCTTATCCTTTTCGAAGAATTTTTGATACTCCGCCAAAGTGGTTGCTCCAATGGCTCTTAACTCACCCCTTGCCAAGGCAGGTTTTAAAATATTCGCTGCATCCATTGCACCCTCACCACCACCCGCTCCCACTAAAGTATGGATCTCGTCTATGAATAAAACTACTTCACCATCACTAGTAGCAACTTCCTTCACGACTCCCTTTAAACGCTCCTCAAATTCTCCTTTATATTTTGCACCTGCAATTAACTGCCCCATATCCAAGGCATAAATAATTTTACTCTTTAAATTATCGGGCACATCTCCATTTACAATACGCATGGCTAAACCTTCGGCAATGGCTGTTTTACCCACACCTGGCTCACCAACTAAAATAGGATTGTTCTTGCTTCGACGCGAAAGGATATGCAAGGTTCTTCGAATCTCTTCGTCACGACCAATCACTGGATCCAGTTTGCCTTTATTGGCTAATTCGTTTAAATTTTTTGCATACTTTGACAAGGACTGAAACTGTGTTTCCTGTGTTGCAGAATGAACAGTTTCTCCTTTACGTAATTCTTTAATAGCAGCGACCAATCCTTTCTCTGTAAGTCCTGCGTCTTTTAAAATTTTTCCAGCAGCATCATTCACCTGTAAGATGGCAATTAAAATATGCTCCACGGTAACGAACTCGTCACCAAAAGTTTTTAATGCCCCATTGGATTTTAACAACACCGCATTTAAGTCCCTACTTAAATTAGATGCTGGCTCTCCTGTTTGTTGCTTTGCCAAAGTAGTTATTAACTCTTCGGTTTTTTGCAACACTAAACTTGGATTTACATTGTTCTTTTTTAATAAGAACTCAGTAGAGCTATCCTTGTCCAATAAAATTGCTTTTAATAAATGCGCTGTTTCTATGGACGCATTGCTATTATTATAAGCCAATTGTTGGGCAGCTTGAATAGCTTCCTGTGCTTTAATGGTATATTGATTTAAATTCATAGTATTGTTTATTTACAGTAAGGTATGCGCAAAACAGGCGCCAATCTATGATATAAGTTATTATGTCATAAAATATGCTTCAAAACGGAATAAAAGTCAGTCGCATCAAGGTTTTTCTGCTATTTTTACAGCGTGAACGAATATTCAAATACGGTATTTATTAAGGAGCTAGCACAGCAAATGGGCTTTGATTACTGTGGCATAGCCAAGGCAACCGAGTTAACAGAGGATGCAAAACGACTAGCGCAATGGATTGAAAAAGGGTATCATGGAGAGATGTCCTACATGGAAAATCATTTTGATTTAAGAACCGATCCCCGAAAATTAGTGCCCGGCGCCAAGTCGGTCATTACCTTTTTAAAGAACTATTACCCTTCAGAGGATGCATTGATTTTAGGAAAAGCCCAAGATCCTAAAATTGCAAAGTATGCATATGGGGAAGATTACCATGAAGTAATTCGACAACAATTATTTGAGTTATTAGATACCATGCGTGCCATGATTGGCCCCATTGAAGGTCGTGGATTTGTGGATTCTGCGCCTGTTTTAGAAAGATCATGGGCACAATTATCGGGCGCAGGATGGATTGGAAAAAATGGAAATTTAATACGCCACAAAGCAGGTTCTTTCTTTTTTATTGCAACCCTTATTATCGATTTGGATTTAATATACGACGATCCTTTGCCGAAGGATTATTGCGGAGGCTGCACTAAATGTATCGATGCTTGTCCTACGCAAGCCATCTTGCCTAACAAAACGATCGAAGCCAATCATTGTATTAGTTACTTTACGATTGAATTAAAAAAAGAAACTATCGAAACAGATAAGCCATTTAAAGAATGGGCATTTGGTTGTGATATTTGTCAGGATGTATGCCCTTGGAATAATTTTAGCAAACCACATCATGAAAAGAAATTCAAACCTCTAGATGGATTGTTGCAAATGAAAGCCGACGATTGGATGCAAATTGAAGAAACTACTTTTAAAGCAAGGTTTAAAAAATCACCTTTACTTAGATCCAAGCTCAAAGGCATTCAAAGAAATATTCAATTCTTAAAAGACCAGGAAGGAAAATAGTACTTAGTTATATATAAGCCCTTTATTATTTATTATGCTCTTGCAATAACAATTCACGCAAATTAGCTAATTCCATTTCCATTTTATAACCCAATACTTTTTCGTTCAATAAGGTTTGAAACTTTTCCCAAGGATACCATTTTACATGTTGTTCAAAGGACCAGTGAATCACATAAATACCTTGTTGCAATGGGATCCATTCCAATTTTACAATATAGGGCCTTTGGCCAGTCGCAACCCAGTCATAGGTAACAGAGCTGTCATTCTTGGACACTTGTTTAATAGTTTGTGTGCCAATGTAAACCGTACTGTCTTTCCAGGTAGCTTTGTTTTCCTTCCAATCACTCATCCAATATTGCCATTGATTTAAATCACTCGTATAGTGTGCGATTTGCGATGCATTCGCACTTACTTCCACGGCCCTCGATACAATCACTGTACTTGGAAACAAAGCCGAAATTGCTGTTACGATGGTGCCTAAAACAAGTAAGCTTATAATGACCAATTTTATCAATCGCATATTATTCCCATTTAAAGATTTTAAAGGCTGCGGCATAAACCACTACAATCCAAATTAATAAGATAGAAATGTCCCCCCAGGAATCCATTAAGCTATTGCCTTCGAACGAAATATCACGCATTGCATTATTAAAATGCGTCAATGGTAATATTTTACAAAACGGCTGCATCCATGTTGGAAAATTATCAATTGAGAAGAAGGTGCCTGCTAATAAAAATTGCGGGAGGGTAAAAATATTGGCTAATGGAGGAATCGTACTTTCACTTTTTGCAACACCACTTACAATAAACCCGAATCCCATAAATAAGACCAAGGCAATAAAACTAAGTACAATGATACTTGCGAATGTCACCCAACCATGCACCAAAGTGAATTTAAATGCATAATGACCAATGCCAATAATTACCACTGCGGTTATTAATTGGAACAAGACCCTACTTAGGGCTTCCCCCAATATGATATACAATCTTCGAATTGGTGTAGCATAAAAACGCTTTAATACAAGTTGTTGTCTTAAATTAAAAAACAAAAAAGCAACACCAAAAACACCTGCGCTTAATAATGAAAAACCCATTTGACCAGGAAGAATAAAATCAATCGTGCGATAAATTCTACCAGGCACTTGTTGTACTGTATTGTTCACTTCGGCAATCGTAGGCGCATTGGGGAAGGTTGCTTGATTAATTTTACTTATGACTGCATTTAAAATTGATTTAACCAATTGAACGTTTTGCGGATTCGCTGCTTCTGAACTAATTAAATTAATAGTATACGGCGCATTTGCATTGCCTGACTTTTGAATACTTATTAAAGCCGTAATTCTTCCTTTTGAAAGTTCACTTTTAATTTTGACACTATCCCCTTGCACAAATTTCAAGCCCGGAATTTTTCGAATGGTTGCATATACCGGATTCAAGGTGTCCGACTTGCTATCCATGGCAACATTCACATTAATACTTCCACCACTGCTCATGAAACCAAAAACAAGAATAAATATCATTGGGAAAGCCACACTAAATACGACAGCAGAAGGGCTTCTGAAAGTTGATTTTAAGCTGGCTTTGGTAATGGCCAACATGGCTTTAACCTGACTATATGGACGCATACATTTATGGATGATTCACTACAAAGATAGGCATTCGTGTTTGTGGTTGACCCATCATTTGTTTAATAGCTTTAATTTGCTGTAAGGCCTGCCACTCGTCTACTCCAATTTCGGATTGAATAGCCTTGGTTTTTACTTTATCCTCATATCCACCTAAAAGATCTTCTAAGAAAGATTTATTTTCAGGATACGCTTTTAACGCATATCCTTTTAAATGAGCCATTTTAGCTGCCGAGGCAATAGCGTCATTTAAATCTCCAATACGATCTACCAATCCCACTTTAATAGCATCTGCACCAATCCAAACACGTCCTTGTGCAATAGAGTCAATGTATTCAATATGTTTTTTTCTTCCTTGTGCAACCCTGCTCTTAAATGCATAATAAATACTATCTACTCCTGCTTGTATAAATTTTTGTTCCGTTGCATTCAATGCCCTTGTTGTACTTGGCGCATCGGCATAGGTAGATGTTTTTACGCGGTCAAATGTAATTCCTAATTTATTCTTCATGAAATTACTCAAATTAGGCACAACCGAAAATACACCTATCGAACCTGTAATGGTATTCGCATCGGCATAAATAGAATCGGCATTACAAGCAATATAATAACCACCCGATGCTGCCAAATTACCCATACTCACCACTACGGGTTTTTCTTTTTTTAATAAATCAATTTCTCGCCAAATAATATCACTAGCTAATGCACTTCCTCCTGGCGAATTAATTCTTAAAACCACAGCATCAACCGATTTATCGTTTCTGATTTTCTGCAACAAAGCGCGATAATCATCACTAGCAATCGCGTCTTTTTCATTACGACCCATCACAATATCTCCATCGGCATAAATAACAGCAACTTTCCCAGCACCAGTGCCTCTAATGGCCACTGCAGAGGCATATTCGTTTATACCCAAAAATGGAATGTCTTTTTCTTTAGCAATATGGATTTTTTTGGCAATCACTTTTTTCACTTGATCATCATAAAACAAGCCATCCAATAAATGATATTTTAATGCGTCATTCGCATTTTGAATTTTCCCTTCATTCGACAACGCTTTTAAACTATCTGCATTTAATGATCTTTGCGAAGCTGTCCCTTCAATAAAACTATTATATACACCATTTAACCAAACACTGGTTTGCAATTTATTAGCTGGAGACATTTCGGTATATCTAAATGGTTCGGTCGCGCTTTTAAATTTTCCTGCATAAAAAACCTGAGGTTGAATTTCTAATTTATCCAACAAGCCTTTTAAAAACATGGTCTCATAGGAAAAGCCTGACCATTCAACACCCCCTTGAGGATGTGCATATATTTGATCCGCTACATTCGCAATCCAGTATCCTTTTTGCGTAATTGTTTCTCCGTAAGCAATGACAAATTTTTTCGATTTTTTAAAGTCTAACAAAGCAATCCTTATTTCCTCGGTAGCTGCATACCCATTTGGGTTTTGTTGACATTTAAGAAAAATACCATGAATTGAGGAATCGGTTTTAGCATGATGAATTAATGCAATCAATTCCGACAAACTTGGC
Source organism: Bacteroidota bacterium (assembly GCA_947454745.1). Classification (GTDB taxonomy): domain Bacteria; phylum Bacteroidota; class Bacteroidia; order Chitinophagales; family Chitinophagaceae; genus Sediminibacterium. The sequence goes on from CANGMV010000020.1 coordinate 5,714, forward strand.
AGTTTCCCTTTTTTCTTATTTAAAATTTCTGTCACTGCATCCGATTTGGCTTGTTCCGGAAATGCTTCTGCTATATCAATTACTAATACTGAATTGGGCGACACTATTTTCTCTTCTTCTTTTGACAATCCAGTAGCAATACCCACTAATACGAATAAACCAATTACTGAAAATATAATTAGGGCTAATAAACTAGCGAAAAAGGTTTTAAAGAAAGATTTCATGCAAATAATTGTATGTAAAAAAACAATCCACTAAATTAGACGGTACTAAAATAGGGTAACGCTGTAAAATTATGGATATTTGGGCTACTTTTAGAATCCTTCTATGAACAAAGTATACCTCTTGATAGGTGGCAATATGGGCGACCGAATGGCAAATTTAGCGACTGCCTTACAACTGCTGGAACAGGAGGCAGGTGCCATCAATGCATTGTCCTCCATTTATGAGACTGCCGCTTGGGGATATACCGACCAACCCCATTTTTTGAACCAGGCATTGCTTTTGGAAACGGCATTGTCCGCAAATGATTTGATGCAATGTTTGTTGAGTATCGAAAAAAAGATGGGGCGCGAACGCAACGTTCCATTGGGTCCGAGGACCATCGATTTAGATATCATTTATTTTAATTCAACAACTATTAATACGCCGTTGCTTGTGGTTCCGCATCCTCGTTTAAGTGAAAGAAGATTTGCGCTTTTACCCTTGGTTGAAATTGCACCATACTATATTCACCCCGTTTTCAATAAAACCAACTCGTTATTGTTGAAAGAATGTGGAGATTCTTTGGCTGTGTATAAAAAAACTGATTTGTAATCGGTTGGCTTACTATATTTGGCCAAGTACACTAGAAAATTATTATGAATCATCGTTTTATAGCAATTGAGGGGAATATTGGAGCCGGGAAAACCACACTTTCGCATTTATTGTCACAACATTATAATGCCAAATTAGTGTTAGAGGAATTTGCTGAAAATCCATTCTTAACTAAGTTTTACGAGAACCCTAAACAATACGCATTCCCATTAGAATTATTCTTTTTAGCGGAACGTTTTAAGCAACAACAAGAGTTAATAAAAAACAAAGATCTCTTCCAAGAGGTCACTGTATCAGATTATATTTTTACGAAATGCTTATTGTTTGCAAAAGTCAATTTACCCGAAGAAGAGTTTAGGTTGTATCAAAAAATGTTTGAAGTTTTTTACCAACAACTAACCCCACCCGACATTATCATTTACTTGCATGCTCCCGTAAATAGATTACAAGGCAATATTAAAAAAAGGAATCGAAAGTTTGAACAAGCTATTCCGGACGAATATTTATTTAAAATCCAAGAGACTTACACTAGCTATATTAAACAACACAACGTGCGCACTATTTTCGTTGATGCAAGCAATGCCGACTTCCTGTACAATGAGGCTCATTTTAAAGTTATTACCGATGCTTTAGAGAAAGATTTAGACGAAGGCCAACACTATTTTAATTTGCCTTAAATTCGTTACATGGAAACAACCCAGACAAATACCAAAAACGATCCATTTGCCGCCCTAAAAGTAGTGGAATTTAGAAACTTAATGATCGGTAGGTTTTTGTTTATCATGGGATTAAGAATGATGGGCACTTTGGTTGGCTGGTGGATTTATGAATTAACCAATCAGCCATTTGCAATCGGACTTATTGGGCTTGCAGAAGTTATTCCTGCAGTTTCATTGGCATTATACGCTGGCCACGTGATTGATATTAGTGAAAAAAGAAAACTCTTATTGCGTGGCGTAGTTTTATATTGGGTTTGCGCATTGGGCTTGTTAGGCCTTTCTTTTTTTAATGACAAAACAGACCATGCTGCGAATCACAACACCTTAACAATAGCAGTTTGTATTTACTTTTTAATATTCTGTACCGGTATTATTCGTTCTTTTACAGGACCTAGTTTTAATACCATTATTGGCGGCATCATGCCGAAAAATGTTTTACAAAACGCTACCACATGGAGCCAGGGTATTTGGCTAACCGCCTCCATTTTAGGACATGCTACAGTTGGATTTATAATTGCAGGATTTGGTCATACCGGAGCGTTAACGGTAGTGGTTTGTTTAGTGAGTGTAGGATTTATATTCATCTCAAAAATTAATGCGCAACCTCCTCATGCTGATATTGTAGTCGACCAAAAGCCAATGGAAAGCGTAAAAGAAGGATTAAGATTTGTATTCAATACCAAAGAGGTTTTAGGCGCATTGTCCCTAGATTTATTCGCCGTTTTATTTGGTGGCGCTGTTGCGATGATACCTGTTTTTGCAAAAGACATTTTAAATTGCGGCCCAATTGGATTTGGCTGGTTAAATGCAGCATCTGATATTGGCGCTATATTAATCATCTTTATCATTACGCTATTCCCGGTAACTGCTGGTCAAGGAAAGAAATTATTACTCGCAGTAGGTGGATTTGGAATTTGCATTATCGTGTTTGCACTCTCTAAAGTATTCTGGATATCTTTTGCGGCCTTACTTTTAAGTGGCATTTTAGACGGATTTAGTATGATTGTGCGTGGTACGATTGTACAATTAAAAACGCCCGATCATATGCGCGGCAGGGTGATGAGTGTAAACTCCATGTTTATTAATAGCAGCAACGAGTTGGGTCAATTTGAAAGTGGCGTAGCCGCTAAATTAATGGGTGTAATTCCTTCCGTTGTTTTTGGAGGCTCTATGACTTTACTAGTTGTATTTACTACTTGGTTTAAGGCACCTAGCTTGAGAAAAATGGAATACTAGTTATTAAAAAACTTAATTGCGCTACTATTTATTTTGCTAAAAGTCCAATAATTACATCATGTACTGCTGGGCAAAATTCTGCATTCTTCATAGTAATGGCTGTACGTTTAAAAAATACATCCTCATCAGTATAAGGGAACCGCTCACAATCAGACGGTCTATAATCATAAATGCTACAGGTATTATCGGCATCTAAAAAAGCACAAGGTCTTGTTTTAACTACATAGTCACCCTCGTTATCCATGGATAAATACTTTTCAATAAAGGCCACTTCCTTCATTCCCATGGCCTTACTGATTCTTTTAATATCTGGCATTTTGAATCTTGGAGAATAGTTTTTACAGCATCTCGCGCAATCCAAACAATCAATTTTCTCAAATGCAGCCTCGTGTAATTCAGGTAATTGCTTTAAAATTACGCGCTTGTCTACTCTTTTTAAAAAGTTTTGAAACTTTTTGAGTATCTCCGGGGCAGGTGTTTCGTATAAATGTTCAACAGAAGGGTCGATCATAGCACAAAATTAAGGTTTTTCGGGGTCATCCACAAGCTTTCCCCACCCTTGCACCAACACTAGATTAGCCTTTGATTATTAAGTATCTTTGTGGCCATTTAAAACCTCCTTTTATGTTGCAATCGAATACGAGTGGTGCAGAGTTTATCAAAAGACATATTGGCCCAAGTGACGCCGATACACAAAAAATGTTGGAAAGTATTGGCGCAAAATCATTGAATGAATTAATCGAAAAAACAGTTCCGAACAATATTCGATTAAAAAAACCAATGAATATTCCAGACGGACTGAGTGAATTTGAAATGCTGCAATCTTTGCAAGCCATTGGCGCAAAAAATATTATAGCAAAAAATTATATTGGCCAAGGATACTATGGTACCATTACGCCAAGTGTAATTTTGAGAAACATATTTGAAAACCCAGGTTGGTATACACAATACACGCCATACCAAGCCGAAATTGCACAAGGCCGTTTAGAAAGTTTATTGAACTACCAAACCATGGTTTCCGATTTAACTGGATTACCAATCGCAAACGCATCTTTATTAGACGAAGCAACCGCTGCAGCTGAAGCAATGGCAATGATATTCAATCATGTGAACAAGGCAGATAAAATTACACAACCTAAATTGTTTGTGGACGCTACTATCTTTCAACAAACAAAAGATGTATTGGTTACCCGCGCTAATCCAATTGGCATTCAATTGGTAGAAGGCGATTATCAATCAGCATCAGTTGACAATAGCTTTTTTGGAGCCATATTACAATACCCAAATAGCAAGGGCAGTATTGAAGACTACGAAGCCTTTATAAATCAAGTGCATCAAGCAGGTGGATTGGTAATTATAGTTGCTGATATATTAGCATTGACCTTACTAAAAAGCCCGGGCGAATTAAATGCCGATGTAGCTGTTGGAAACACACAAAGATTCGGTGTTCCAATGGGATTTGGCGGGCCTCATGCAGCTTACTTTGCAACCAAAGATGAATTTAAAAGAGGTATGCCAGGTCGATTAATTGGCGTGAGTGTAGACGCGCAAGGCAATCGCGCATTAAGAATGGCATTACAAACGCGCGAACAACATATTAAACGTGAAAAAGCAACTTCTAATATTTGTACAGCACAAGCATTGTTAGCGAATATGTCGGTTATGTATGCTGTATACCATGGACCATCGGGATTAAAAAAGATTGCCGAAAAAGTACATGGACTAACGCAAAGCTTAGACCAACAATTGCAATCCTTAGGTTTGCAACAAGCCA
>CANGMV010000021.1 GCA_947454745.1 Bacteroidota bacterium
GCATAGGGTTGAATTGCAACGTTTTTCCATTCACCGTTTTCATAATCAGCAACCAACATATGGTCGGTGAAGTTTTTTCCAAATGCAATTTCATTCATATTGAAAGCTGGCAACTTTGGATTTGTGTTTTTAATAACGGGAATAGATTGCGTAGACATAACTTAAAATTTAAAAGGGATCATGATTGTTCTAGGACACAAATATAAGAAGTAAACAAAATCCTTACAACTGTTATTTTTTCAATCGAGGCATTTGAGTTAATTTTCCAGCCTAATGCAAGAGCCAAAAACAATATTACCCGCAGCTGTCCTAGTTTCTTTGTTCAAAGATAGTTTGGTATTGCCTGAAAAGGAAATAAAGTCGGCAGAAAGTGAGGCTATAGCTGCCATTGCCTCCATCGGCAAAGAAGCTATAGCAAGCACACCAGCGAACGAAGTGGTAAATGAACAAAAAACGACACCTACTCTTCCGTTGAAATTCCTGGGAGACCATCTTAAAAAAATTGCAGTAATTGTAAATGATACTGAAGCAGTTTATTTAAATGAAACTGATTTAGGATTACTCTCCTCCATTTTAAATGCTTGCAAATTAACATTGGCCGATATCGCATTGATTAATTTAGCACAACAACCTTTAAGCTTACATGAGATTTTAGAAACTTTACCTTCGCAATTGGTACTTGTTTTTGAATTAACTGGAGCACAATTAAAAATAAAACTACCAACTACATTATACAAACCAATTGTATTGGGTGAAACACATATTTTATTTAGTGCTAGCCTGAAAAGCATGCAGGGAGCGGATCAAACAGCTAAAGTTGAGAAATCCAAATTATGGAATGCGCTAAAACTGTTGTTTAAATTATAATACATGCACGCATTAATTTTCGCAACTAATAATCAACATAAAGTTGATGAGATTCAATCTTTAGTTGGAATTGATTTTACAATCATTCCCTTAAAAGCTGCTGGCATTGATATTGATATCCCTGAGCCACATGACACTTTACAAGAAAATGCTGCCGAAAAAGCGGGTACCATTTTTAAACTCACGCATCAAAATTGTTTTAGTGAAGACACTGGATTAGAGATAGAAGTATTGGAAGGAGCTCCTGGGGTAAAGAGTGCAAGATATGCTGGAGAAGGCCGCGATTTTAAAGCGAATATTGATAAAGTATTACAAAATTTAGGTGCCAAAAAAAATAGAGCTGCGCAATTTAGAACGGTGATATGTTTGATATGGGGCAATGCCACTGACGGATTTAAAACTTATTACTTTGAGGGCATTTGTAAAGGACATATCGCTATTGAAATGCAAGGTGAGCAGGGATTTGGATACGATCCCATTTTTATACCAGAAGGTGCAAGTAAAAGTTTTGCGCAAATGACCATGGATGAGAAAAATAAATACAGCCATCGTCAAAAAGCGGTGACACAACTTTTTGATTTTTTAAGATCAAAATAAATTGCTGTACTAATCTTGCTTGTTACAATTACTGTTCGAGCGGCTTATCAGCAGTCCAAATTTTCCAACTTTCTTCCGCCTGAATATGCAACATGTCTAACCCATTTTGGATAGTTGCTCCTTTTGCTTTTCCTTTTCTTAAAAAAAGTGTTTCACTCGGATTATAAATCAAGTCGTACAAGTGATGCTGCTTGGTAATGTCATCGTAAGGCAACGCAGGCGCTTCATTTACATTTGGATACATACCCACCGGACTCGTATTGATAATAAGGGTATGTGTTGATATGATGTCTTTATTTAAAGCTTCATAACTAATACAATTAATCCCATTTGACCTTGATACAAATTGATATTGGATATTCAATTTTTTCATCACCCACTCCACTGCCGCTGCAGCACCTCCAGTTCCAAGTATTAAAGCATGGGTATGATGTACTTTTAAAAAAGGAAGCAATGATTTTTCAAAACCAATCACATCGGTGTTATATCCATACAATGCCCCGTTGTATTTTCTAATACAATTACATGCACCAATGGATTGAACTACAGTTGAAGGATATTGTAAAAAAGGAATCACCTCTTTTTTATATGGAATGGTTACATTCAATCCGATCAAGTTATTATTCGTTTCCCATAGTTGCGCAAAATCATTAATAGAAGGAATTGGATAATTCAAATACTGCGCATCCAAAATATTTTCAAACTTGAATTTTTCAGAAAAAAATCCTTGTGAAAATGAATGTGACAATGGATATCCTATTAGTCCGAATTGACGCAAAGCTATTTATTTAAGTATAAATTAAAAGTATCTCCTCTTAATCCAATGCGCATAGCTTCCAAAGGAATCACTTCGGCAGGTGCAATATTGCCAAGGTTTACATTGCATCCAATGAGTTCAAGAAAATACAATTGCTGTGCTTTTTGAGGTGCTTCCCAAAGGATTTTTTCAGCAGGAATTTTTGTTAATATTTCTTGTACTAAGCCTTCACGTACTTCACCGCTTCCACGATAAATACCAACATTACCTGCTTCACGAGCTTCCGCAATCACGTATTCCGAACCTGCGCTCAATTCGGCAGTCATTAATTCGATCCATTTATAAGGCGGAATGATATGTGCAGCATCTTTACTTCCTACCTCACTTATTACTTTTGAAATTTTTGCTATTTTTTCAATATACCCGCATTTTTCTGCGTGAGGTATTTCAATAGAACCATCACTTACTTCAATCAAATCAATTTTATAATCTTTACACATGGCTATATAATCCTCGAACTGATTTCGAATTACAAAAGCCTCAAACAAGGTTCCGCCAAAGTAAACTGGAATTCCATGAGATTGATACAATTCGATTTTAGCTCTTAAATTAGGCGTCACTGCTGAAGTTCCAAATCCCAATTTCACTACATCGGTATGAATACCAGATACGCTTAAAAAGTTTTCTGCTTCTCCAAAACTCAAACCCTTGTCCATAACCATTGTTAACCCATGCTTACGAGGCTTTACTGTTCTTTCTGGGATCTGCGTTAAATTAAAGTTCATCATATATTAGTGACTTGTATCTTACAAAGATAATTCAAAATGATTAAGATATTTTACCCTTCTTATATTGGGCAATTAACTCTGCAGCCTTTGTATCCTGCATTATTTCCGGGTAAAATTTAGTCAACTTGCTCACTAACTTGGCCGATTTTGACAATGCCATTTCCAATTGTAATAGCGCCTCCGAAGTTTTCTTCAACATGTACAAAACAGCACTTCGATAATAAATAAAAATCACTTTACCCTGCGTTGACATGTACGCTATTTCGGTTTGTTCCAATGCTTCATCTAACTGATGATTAGCAACTAAACATTTAATTAAATATTCCCACCCAGCAATTTGCTTTGGCTTGTTTTTAACAACTGTGCCGAAATAAAAAGCAGCTTCTTTAAATTGCTCCAATTGCATAAAACACTCCCCCATTAAAATATAATATTCATTAATGTGTTTATGGATTCTTAACGCATGTTCCAATTGCTTAATTGCTTGCTCCCATTGACCTTCCTGCATATAGGTAGCTGCAATTTTTTGATATAACCTGCTGTCATCGGGATTTAGATGTACTGCTTTTTTATAGTGGAATCTAGCTTGTGCGTAATTTTTCATGCGATGGTAGCAATGACCAATTGCTTCATAAATCACATCTTCGGGACGAGCAAGTTCCAATACTTTTTCTAAAGCTTCGATGGCTTCCCGGTACTTACGAATGCGTAAATAAGCGTCTCCCATATTGCGATAAGCGTAATCAAATTTTTCATCAATAACAATCGCATACTGATAAGCGTCAATAGCTTTTTCATGTAATTTCAATCCCTGATAAGCAGCAGCTAAATTAAACCAAGCTAATGCATTGTATGGTTGTTCGTCGATAATGCGTTGATGCAAGCGAATACTCTCTTCGTTGCGTCCTGTAAAATCGGTCCAGAAACAAATTTTATACAAGGCTTCCTCGTTCATGGGATCGTCTTCTAAAACCAACTGCAAGCAATCAAATACTTTATCAAAAGCCTCATGGTCGTCATACACGTCGGCCAATTCAAATAACAATTCGGTACGTTCTGCACCTTCAAATAAATGAAGCGCTTCTTGTAATAATACAATCGCATCTTCAGGTTGATCTAATGCCAAGTATGCATCTGTTTTTAAAATAAACAAATTCATATCCTTATGATCATATAATGCAGCAGTATCCAATAGTGTTAATGCTTCTTTGTATTTGCGTGTAGCCAATAATAAATCGGCCTTCTTTATCATTAGTATTGCCGAAAAAGGATAATGGTCCAAGGCCAGTTCAGCTGCCTGAATGGCTTCTACAATTTCGTCCTGTTCGTCCAAATGTTCAATGATTCGCTCAAAGTCATCCTCTTCAATATAGGCATTGGCTCGCCCTTGCTTCAAATTCTGATAACGAAGCATCAATTCTTGGATATCTCCTCCTTCCTCTTCTTTATGACGATCAAACATAGTTAAAATATTTGCGTTCAATAATTAAGTATTTGATTTTCAATAAATTATAGAAAATCAGTTCACTCAGGTCCTTATTAAATATACTATCACTGCCTAAATTCACCATATTTTATTGTGCACAATTGTCAAATAATTAGTTAAAATTTATATTTTAGTAGCACTCAATTAAGCCCTACCTTTGTATTTACCATGCGTACCGTAAAAAACATACTAAAGTCTGCCTTTGTTGCAAGCCTCATGCTTGCATCGGTAAACACTTATGCTAGTTTGATTGTAACGAGTACCATCGAAACAAAAAAAGTAAGTGAAAAATATTCGCTAAAAAATTTAAGCTCACTTTCTCACAAAACTGCAAGTTTTGCTACACTAAAATCTAGCTTAGAATATAAAGGTTTTGCAAACACGAACAATTCAAGTATTGCAAACAGCAATGCGAATTACTTAAAATACAACAAGGGCAATGTTTCTTATGTGATCCCTTACAATTACAAAGTAATTTTTTCAAAGTTCAAGACGCCTTCTGCACAATAAATTATTGCTTCTTTTTTGACTATCTTAATCAAGTATCTGATACTGATCCTTATTAATGTTGAATTGACTTAATGGAATTGGACTAAAATCAATTTTAGTGGCATAATATTCAACCGAAACACCTGAGGCAGGTATGATATTATAAGCCAATACAAGCCCTGTAATTTCTTTAAAAGCCAGTTCAAAGGTATTTACGGTCGTACTAATATCGGTTGTAAACCATATTTGATATACTACCCCATCACTCCATTTTAATTCAACACCTTTGCATGCATACCCTAAAATATGGGTAGCAGAATCGGATTGAATTTCTTTCATGGAAAGTAAGGTTGGCGTCGCTAATGGAGGATAGACTACTTCCTGTAAAAAATGACTAGCCCCAATATCTTTGGTAATGAGTGCCGTATTCGCTTCGGTATTGAACAATAATGTTTGCACCAATTGACGTGTGTTTAATACCGTCTTGCACTGGTTGCCTTTTACAAATACCCATTTAGAACCGATGGTATCTATTTGATTATTTTGTGTAATTCTGAATTGTAAACTGCACTCACCAATCATTTTGGTTTGCGCCTTCGAAGAAATAATCGAAAACAAAAAGCAGACAACAATTAGGGGGGTAATGCGATGCGTCATTTTCACTATTGATAAGAAAAGACCCTATGAAAGGGCCTTTTCTTGAGAAGATTATTTTTTATGCTTTTCTTTTAAGTCTTGTACTTTTTTTTGTGCATCCATCATTTGCTCATACTTACTTTGCCAATTACTTTTTTTCTTTGGCGTCTTTCGCTTAACATCAATATCGGCTAAAATTTTATCGTGATTGATGATGAACTTTTGAATGATCAATTGCAATAATAAAGTAACCACGTTCGAAACAGTATAGTACCAAGTTAAGGCTGATGGTAAACGGTTAAAGATAAACAACAACATGATTGGGAAAATATACGGCATGTATTTCAATGCTGGATTATCCTGTGTTGGTGTCATAGACATATTGTATACCGAAATAAATACACTTGTAATTACTGCAGTTAATGTAAACAAACTAATATGATCACCGAATCCCATCGGAATTGTGAAAGGTAATTTTGCGATTACATCATAGCTTGACAAATCCTGACTCCATAAAAAGGATTGACCTCTTAATGAAATATTAGAATTAAAGAAACTATACAATGCAAAGAAGATAGGGATTTGCAATAATGCTGGAATACAGCCTCCTAAAGGATTTACACCCGCTTCTCTGAACAATTTCATTTGTTCCATAGCGAAGCCTTGTTGGTCGTCACCTAGCTTTTTCTTGATCTCATCTAATTCAGGTTTTAATACTTTCATTTTGGCACTACTCAAATAACTTGAATAGGTTAATGGAGAAGTTACTAAACGAATAAAGATGGTTAATAATAATACTACCCAACCATAATTAGAAACAAAGCCTGCAAAGAAATCAAATACAGGCATGATGATAAACTTGTTAATAGGACGTACAAAAGAATATAAATCTCTTCCTAAATTCACCATTTTCTCCATTTCTGGAGCCTGTGTTTTTAATATTTGGAAGTCATTTGGTCCGAAGTACAATGCCAAAGGAATGTTTACTACAGCTCCGCTCACTTTGGTTTGCAATTGTGATTGCATTGCAGCTAATCCATTACTAGAGTCTGTTTTTCTTTGCCAATCAATTTTACCTGAAGTGAAACCCTCTTTTGCTACCAACGTAGTGCTAAAGAATTGTTGTACTAAACCAACCCATTGAATTGGCTTTTCGAAGGTCCAAGTTGTTTTACTAGAAATATAATCAAACTCTTTTCCTTCTGAAAAACATACATTTGATACCTGACGCTCATATTGCGAAGTACGTTCCTGTTGATAAGAATGTACATCCCATAATAAATTAATTTGGCCGTTGGTTAATAATTGATCAGCTCCATCTAATTGTACATTCCAATCCAAATTATATTTATTAGGATATAATGTAAATTGATGTTTAATGGTTTTACCAGAAGGAGTTGTCCAAGCATATTCAATTTTTTGAACACCGTCATTTGCAGGTAATACATTTACTACAGGAAATAATACTTGATTAATTTGTGCAGTTTGGTTATTCCCAATGTTTACAGGATAAGTTAATGAACTACTATCCCCTAAATGCACTAATTGCTTTGATGCATTTTTATACTTCTTCAAAGTAACGCCAACAACTTGACCACCTTTATTACTAAACTGAACTTTAATTAAATCGTTCTCTAAAGTTGTAATTTGTTCTTTTACAGAATCTACTGCAACTGCTAATCCTGAAGCACTATCTACCTTCACTGGATTTTTTGCTGCTGCTGCTTTTTCTGCTGCAGATTTCACCATCGCTACAGAGTCATCAAAATGTTTCTTATAGTTTTGTAATTCAGTTTGTTGCTTATTCGTATACCAGAAATAAGAAAAAAACAAACCAGCTAACAATACAAAGCCAATGACCGTATTTTTATCAGTATTCATATTCAATGTTTAAACGTAAATAACGTGGGGCAAAGTTAGGTATTTTAAGGTACCAAACTACGCATTTGACAAGGCATGCTGCTTCGCTGCCGCTATAAAATGCACAAATAAAGGAGCAGGTGCTTCCACCGTACTTTTTAATTCAGGATGGTATTGTACACCTATAAAAAATGGGTGATTTGGCAACTCCACAATTTCCACTAATCCTGTTGCAGGATTCACTCCACTTGTCACCATTCCTTTTTCATGGAAGGCGTTTAAGTATTCGTTATTAAATTCATAACGATGGCGATGACGTTCATTGATACTAGTTGTGCCATAAATTTTATGCGCCAAAGTGTTTTCAGTAATTGCACAAGGGTAAGAACCCAATCGCATCGTACCACCCATCATGGTAATTCTTTTTTGCTCCTCCATCATATTAATAACTGGGTCGGGGCTATTTGGATCCATCTCCACCGAATGCGCTTGTTTTAATCCTAAAACATTACGAGCAAATTCAATCACTGCCATTTGCATACCTAAACAGATTCCAAAGAATGGCATTTTATTTTCTCTCGCATATTGTACCGCAATTATTTTTCCTTCAATTCCGCGATTACCAAATCCTGGTGCAACTAATAAACCATCTAAACCATCCAATTGCTCATTTACATTTGCTGAAGTAATATTTTCACTATGTACATTCACTACATTCACTTTCACCTCATTCATAGCACCTGCATGTATAAAGCTTTCTAGGATTGACTTATACGCATCTTGCAACTCAATATATTTACCAATCAATCCAATATTAACAACCGATTTAGGATGTTTTAATTTGCTCAAGAAACCATTCCATTTTGTTAAATCTGGTTCTTTGTAATTCGTAATGTTTAATTTCTTCATTACAATCACATCCAATTGCTCTTTCAACATTAACAATGGAACTTCATAAATAGTACTCGCATCACAAGACTCGATTACATTGCCCGCTTTTACATTACAAAACAATGCGATTTTACGTTTAATATCATCATTCAAAGGATGTTCAGTTCTACAAACAATCACATCGGGATGCACCCCTGTTTCACTTAACATTCTAACACTATGTTGTGTAGGTTTTGTTTTTAATTCCTTGGCTGCATTCAAATAGGGTATTAAAGTTAAGTGCACTACCATCACATCTTCTTCAGGCAATTCCCATTGAATTTGTCTAACCGTTTCTATGAATGGAGTACTCTCAATATCACCCACAGTACCGCCTATTTCAGTAATAACTACATCAAATTTTCCATCCTGACCTAACAGCAACATTCTATGTTTAATTTCGTCGGTAATATGAGGTACTACCTGTACCGTTTTACCTAAAAATTCACCGGCTCTTTCTTTATTAATAACTGTTTGGTAAATTCTACCAGTGGTAACATTATTTGCTTGCGATGTAGGCGTATTTAAGAAACGCTCATAGTGCCCTAAATCCAAATCGGTTTCAGCACCATCCTCGGTTACATAACATTCACCATGTTCGTATGGATTTAAGGTACCCGGATCCACGTTAATATATGGGTCGAATTTTTGAATAGTGGTAGTAATACCCCTCGCTTGTAAAAGCTTCGCCAAAGAGGCAGCTATAATACCCTTTCCTAAACTACTTGTTACACCACCAGTTACAAAAATATACTTTGCCATAAAATTAAATTCATCTAATATTGAAAAAGCAATCCCATTCATAGTTTCCTACGAGGAATCACCCCTTCAAAGGGTTTTATAAATCGACCTATCTATTATTGGGAAAAATGCTTAGAGGTCATACAAAACTACGCCAAAAAAAGGCGTTAAAAAAATCAAGCTAAGGGTATGAACAATAAATGTTTATAAATGTTATTGAAACGTGAACATCTTAAAATAAAATCAACAAAAATCTATGAAAAAACTACTTTTTGGCCTTTCTGCCTTGCTTTTGACAGCAAGTTTATTGAGCTGGCATTGGGAAAAAACTCAATTTGCCCCAGTTAACAAGGCAGCCGTTGTGGAATGCTTAAATATGGAAACCCAACAGGCATATAAATTGGAAGCTTCTACCCCAGCATTTGCTGCGATGCACCCTGCACCGTTGGTAGTAAATCCTGAAAACCTATTGGGCAAAATGATCCAATTTGATGCAGCCGATGGTAAGCAAGCCAATGCTTATTTTATCCCTGCGAAAAAGAAGAGCAATAAATGGCTGATTGTCATTCAAGAATGGTGGGGCCTAAACGACAATATCAAATTAGAGTCCGATAAATATTATGCTGCATTAGGCGACATGAATGTGATTGCAGTGGACATGTATGATGGAAAAGTTGCGGCTACGCCAGACAGCGCAATGAAATTAATGCGTGGTGCCGATATGGGAAGAATGACTTCCATTATTCAAGGAGCCATTAAAAAAGCAGGAGCTGAAGCTTCTATTTACAGTGTAGGTTGGTGCTTTGGAGGAATGTGGAGTTTACAAACTGCTATCCTTGCTGGTCCTCAAGCAAAAGGAACGGTAATGTATTATGGCCGACCAGAAACAAATATGGATAAATTAAAATCAATCAAATGTGATATCATTGGTTTCTTCGGCAATCAGGATCAAGCACCTTCTCCAGCCATGGTAAATGA
>CANGMV010000022.1 GCA_947454745.1 Bacteroidota bacterium
CAAAAAGGGGTTACTCCATTTGTTGAAAATTTAAAATACTATGGATTGGTAATAAGTGATTGGTTGCCTTTTTCAAGTTGGACCAGTTCATTTCCCGAACTATTGGGCTTCTTATTTTTATTAATTATTAGCGGTGTTATTGTGTATCGATTTCTGCGTAGGATCGAACACAATTCCTATGAAAAGATTGCTGCCACTTTTACATTAATGTATTCTGCTTTCATGTTAATTGTTGCCACAATTTCAAGGTTCGAAACCATCAACAATCGTTTATTGTCTCCTTTTTATATTCCTTTCTTATTTACCATTAGCTTTTATATTGTTAGTTTGTTAAAACTTAGCATATCCAATACTGTAAAATTAGTTTTGAAAATTGCGATTGTGTTATTGAGTTTTGTGTCTATTTATAAATATGCCAATATTGGCTTAGCTACTTTAAAAGAGAATAATGAGGGAGGGATAGGTGGTTATACAGATGATGATTGGCGCGTTTCTAGCGGGCTCTTGAATTATTTAAAATCGGATGCTACGTTGTTTACAAAAAAGGAGGTGATTTACTCAAATGCAGCACATGCAGTGTATTTGTATACGCAGCAGCATGTGCAAATTTTACCCGAGCGAAAATACCCCCAATTGGTAAACGAATTCAATGAAAAACCAAGCCCAATACTCATTTGGTTCAGTAATGAGGGCAATCCTGAAGTTTTAACTTTGGAAGAAGTGCAAAAAACAAAAAATTTACAAATTATTAGCAAATTTAACGACGGGGTTATCTATCAATGTACGTCAAAATAAGCGTATTTTTGTAGTTACCAATGGAACAGCATCCTCAAATATTTCAGTCTAAGAATAAGTCCAGATGGCAAAGAACTAAATGGGCAATGAGAACTTTATTGTTTTTATTGCCTTTAATTGCGTTAGTTGTTTTTATCGGGATCTATTTTATGAACAAAAATCAGCCTGATATTCCTTTGGAAGGAACGGCGATAAAAAAAGTATTAACCGATACGACCGATAATTACAGAGAGAGTAAATTAGAAAGAGAATACAAGGGTTTTAAAAAAGCCATTGGTAATAAGTGGGCTAAAGGACAAGGATGTGGTCAAATAAGTAGTCAACCATTAAATTTATCCACCTCAAAATATTTTAGCGATAGCTTAGGGATAAGAGCTGCCTTTTATGTGAACTGGGATGCGTCACAATCTTTTAATTCCTTACAAAAAAATATTGGGCATTTAAATTTGATCTTACCAGAGTGGATGTTTATTGACCCCACTTCGGATACCTTATATAATACAATCGATCCAAAAGCGCTTAAAGTAATGCAAGATGCAGGGGTGAAAATCATGCCCTTGTTAACCAATAACTACAAAACATTATTTAGAGGAGAAACCGTAAAACGTATCATTAATAATCCCGCCAAAAAGCAAAGGCTGATTAATGACATCATTGCTACTTTAAAGAAGTACAATTTTATTGGTGTGAATATTGACTTTGAGGAATTGATGTTAGAAAATGATGCGCCATTGATTGCATTTCAAAAATCATTGTATGATCAGTTGCATGCACAAAACTTATTGGTATCGCAGGATGTAATTCCTTTTAACGATGACTATAACTTTAGTGCTTTAAGTAAATACAATGATTATTTAATATTAATGGCTTACGACCAACACAATGGAGATTCTAAGCCTGGGCCAAATAGTTCACAAAAATGGATTGAGGCTGCAGTGTTGGACGCAACGCAAAAAATGCCAGCTAATAAAATTATTTTGGCCATTCCTGCGTTTGGTCACGATTGGCAGTTGAGTAAAAAGGATAAAGTATTAAAACAGTTTGATGTAACGTATCAACAAGCCATTGCAAATGCAAGAAATAGTGATGCAAAAATTGACTATGACAATGACTCTTACAATTTAGATTATCAATATTATGATAGTGAGGATCATTTGCATAAGGTCTATTTTGTAGACGCTGCAACGAATTTTAATTCTATTCGTTTTGCAACTGAAATTAATTTAGCAGGTACTGCCTTGTGGAGACTAGGTGGTGAGGACGTTCGTTTATGGTCATTCTATGATAAACCAATGACCAAGTCGGCATTAAAATCTTTTGACTTTATTGGATTTAATAAAATCAAAGCAGGTAGTGCGCCCGATTTTGTAGGAGACGGGGAAGTGCTGGATATTATTGCATCGCCCGAGGATGGATTTATAAGAAGTGAGATAGATACAGCCTCTATGTTGATTGCCGAAGAGTATTATGACAAACTACCATCCACTTATGTTATTAGACGATTTGGAGCAACTTCGAAAAAGAAGTTAGTGCTTACTTTCGATGACGGGCCAGATCCAAAATACACAAAACAAATTTTAGACACGCTTGCATATTATCATGTTCCTGCTACATTTTTTGTGGTAGGATATCAAGCGGAAAATAATATTCCTTTAATCAAGCGAATTTTTAGAGAGGGGCACGAAATAGGCAACCATACTTTTACCCATCAGGATATGAGTAAAGTAAGTAAGCAATGGGCTGCATTGGAAATGGATGCAACACGTTTATTGATAGAGTGTATTACAGGGCATAGTACCATATTATTTAGAGCGCCATTTAATGCGGATAGTGAGCCAGGTAAATATGAAGAGTTGGCACCGATTGCATTGAGCAGACAAAAAAATTATATTACGGTTGGAGAAAGTATCGATCCAGAGGATTGGCAGATCCCCATTAATGAATACAGGAATGATACTATTTTTGATAGGGTGGTAGATATTTACCAAAGAAAAATAAATACAGGCAACCCAGAAGACACGTCCATAGCAGGCAGTATTATTTTATTGCATGATGCAGGTGGAAATAGAGAAAACACTGTGAACGCAACTGGAAAAATTATAAGGTATTTTAAAGAGCAGGGTTATAGCTTTACGACGGTAGCGGATTTATTAGGCAAAAAACCTGAGGACATGATGCCTACTATTCAAAAAGGCAAAGAGTATTATTGGCTACAAATAAATTATATATTGGCAGAGGGTGCTTATTTAGGAGGAAACTTCTTTTTTGCGATTTTTATGATTTTCTTGGCTTTGAGTACCATTCGTATTATCGTGATTGGAATTATGGCATTATTAGAGAAGCGAAAGAAAATTAAATTGGATGCCATTGAGAGTACATTGGCACACCCTTTTGTATCCATTATTGTTCCTGCTTATAACGAGGAAGTAAATGCAGTTTCTTCCTTACAGAACTTATTAAAATGCGATTATCCCGATTTTGAAATCATTTTTATTGACGATGGAAGTAAGGATAATACCTATGAGATTGTTAGAAATGCATTTAACGGAAATCCACTGGTAAAAGTATTTACAAAACAAAATGGAGGCAAGGCATCTGCATTACAATATGGTATAGGCCAATCACATGCCGACTATGTAGTTTGCATAGATGCCGACACGAAATTAGCATCAGACGCAGTGTCTAAACTGATGCGTAATTTCATGAACCCATTAAATAAATATGGTCAGGAGGTAGGCGCGGTAGCCGGATCGGTGATTGTGGGTAATGAAGTGAATTTATTAACGAAATGGCAAAGTATCGAATATATTACAAGTCAAAATTTTGACCGTAAAGGTTTTGCTTATTTAAATGCCATTACCGTAATCCCAGGTGCTATTGGTGCTTTTAAGAAGGATGCTTTAATTGAGGCTGGCGGCTTTACTACGGACACTTTGGCGGAAGACTGTGATATTACCATGCGTATAATAAAGGCGGGATATATCGTATCAAATGAACCCAAAGCATACGCATATACCGAAGTGCCAGAACACTTAAAGCAGTTTTTAAAGCAACGTGTAAGATGGAGCTTTGGTGTGATGCAAACTTTTTGGAAACACAAGGATTATTTGTTTAATAACAAGAATAAGGCTTTGGGTTGGGTGGCTTTACCCGATATGCTTTTGTTTAAATATATCATTCCATTTTTATCTCCAATAGCCGATTTTTTAATGGTGGTAGCATTGTTAACAGGAAATGGTGGTAAGATTGCTTTTTACTTTTTGATTTATGTAATTGTAGATGCCTTAATTGCATCAATTGCATTCGCATTTGAAAAAGAAAATCCATTAAAGCTTATTTGGCTAGTACCTCAACGACTTATTTATCGTTGGCTTATGATGTATGTATTCTTTAAAGCCATTAAGCGAGCCATTAAAGGCGAGTTACAAGAGTGGGGCGTATTAAAGCGCACAGGAAATGTAAAAGATATTCTCTCTAGAGATTAATGTAAATAATAATAGGCGCTTATGGCGCCTATTATTATTTAGGGCTGAACAGTTATTAGCTGCTCCTTGTAAATAGGATCTCCATTACTGGTAATACCTTGTAGAATAATAGCATAGGTGCCTACTTCGTCGGAAGTAAAAAATGAAATTTTCTTCTTTGATGAATCAGCAAAATTAATATTGGGTTCCCAAAACAATAAATGTCTAAAATCAGGTATTCGGCTATCTATTTCATTTTGTGTATCATAGCTAGGCGCTTTGAAATATCTTTGTGATTGTAAGCCTTTATAATCCAGTACCACCGAATTAGGATCTAATTCATAGGCTTCCATTTTGCCATTATATGTGGTAAAATTAATAATGCCATTATAAGCGAGGTTGCCTAAAAAATATAGTTTTGACACCACTTCTAATTTTCTGATTTTTAATGGGTCATATTCCAAGAACTTATCTACATCCTTAATTACGACACCGTCCAATAATATAAGGGGGTCACCTGTAAAAAAATGCTTATTGACATCGTCATAAACCGACAGCTTAAATTTTCCATCGGCCTTTGTTAAGCTAACAGGAGTAACATATTCCCTAATTACTTCTTCCAAAGTGGTGAATCTAGCATAGTTGTCTAGCAAGTAAGTTCTGTCGGCTTTTCCGTAGAATGGGATGGTATCATAATTAGAAGTAGTGAATTGCTGGATATAATTAGGAGTATAAAAGTTTTGAACTTGAATATTTCGATAATAATTATTTAAATCTGATGCATTTAATTTATCTGCTTTTTTGATAACTAGGGTAGGCCTAGTTGCATCTGTATAAAAAGGGTTTTCTATGACCACCTTATTGCGAAAATTTTTGTTGCTATCTGCCTGTACAATTATTTGGCCATCGTTGTGTAAGTCTCTAAATTCAAATTGTACATTGCCATTTTGATCACTAATGGATGATTTGAATTGTGTATTTTTCCCAGGCATAGATACATATCCAGCGCTTTCTTGCATTGGTTGTTCCGTAGTACGCTGAACAATTCTTCCTTTCATTATATTGCCGGCCATTTCGGGTGTGAACTTGAATTCCGAAGGTGTACTCGTTAGTACTTGTTCCCAATTGAATCTTCCCCAATTATTCTTTTGCATTAATTGATTCATTTGTTCAAATCTATTTTCATGCTTTGCATCAAAATAGTGGTTCGGAGAATCAATATATGTTTCCAAGTCCGATTGTAGCCAAACATAATTTTGAATATTTATTTCGTCAATGGCTTGAATTCCATCTAATTTATATACAGCCAATGATAGATTCATGTTAACTGCAGATCCATTTTGAACAGCAGGTTGAATAGATAGGTTTACTTTTTGTCTTGGCTTATAATTTGTCAATTCTACATTTAATAATAAATCTGAATCGCCCTGCTTCGGATAAATATAGTACAATCTTTCGCTTACGACTTGTTGATTATTTGAAAACAGGGTGATCGTGTTTACCCCAACACCTAAGTCGTTTTTATTAATATTTATTTGGTATAATCCATTTTTGAATGCACCAGTGAATGCTTTTTTTGCAATACCGCGATGGTGTATAATTAAACCGAAAGGTTCAGATGGATTTTTATTACTGCTTAATTTTAATTGTATTTCTTTTTCATTTTGCATTTCATCCAAATCAATTCGATATCCAGTTGAGGCATACTTGTTAATTTGGGTAGTATTGCTTTCATTAACTGAGATAGTAGAATCTGCAGCTATTTGAGTATTTACAAATCTTATTTTTTTTGTGAAAAAGTAGTTAGGGTTAAAATTTTTCATCCAATTAGTATAAGCACGTATCGTATATTGTCCTGAAGGCAAATTGTTTGGGAAAAGGATAGATCCGTTTCCTGATCCCGATTTTAATTCAATTTTCTCTTGCATTACTGGCTCGTTAGCTGCGTTTAATAATTCAAAATAGGCAACACTGCTAATTTGCAGCGGTGTATTAAAAAATGCATCTAAATTATAAATTTTAAACCAACAAACTTCGTTGTTGAAATAAACACTTTTGTCGGTATGCAAATACAACTTCTCTTCTAAATGATTACTTGTATAATGAACTAATTTGTCTTGTAAACTAGTTATGGATGAAGTTTGTGCGTTTATTTTTGACTGGTTAAACATCAAACAAGTGCTCAACACAAAGGATAGGATATTTTTTTTCATAGTGTTTGTACTTGTTTATGGCCAAAAATTTGGTTTAGTATTAGAGCCTCTAAGTCTGCAATCTACACAGTCGGGAGCTGCTGCATGAAAGCTAATAATAGCACCGGTCATCGGATTGGTTTCGGGATAGGTAGGAAGTAAGTATAATCCGTGAATTTGAATACTATCACTATTGTTGGCTATGCTTATTTCGGAACAAGGTTGAAAATAATTCCAGTCGGGCACTTGTTTACGATTAATAAAAATCCTTTTTTCTTGCACATTGCAAACTTCAATATAGCCAACAACTATTTCATTTGGGTTGCTAGTGCAGTGCAAATTCCCATTCAGTGCTGAAGGCTGAGCATCAAATACCGATCCAGTACTTTCGGTATTTTTTTTCATTCTTTGTAAGAATTCGTATTTCCCTTTGCTTAAACTAAATTGTCTTGTGAATAAACTATACATCACGTTTAACTTCCATGAATCAGCAGGAATGTTGGCAATAGGTAAATTTATAATGTTCTTATTTAATGCAACGGTTGATCCAGTCATGATTTGGGTAGAAGGCTCTGTTTTCCAACAAAAATATTTACCGTAATCGATTGTTTTATTTAGAGAGTCACTAAAAACAACACTGTAAGTTGTTCCTCGGGAAGTATTAATGGATTTGTATTGCAAAGTACTAAGATAGCCTGAATGAATTTCCCAGGTTTCCGCAGTTTCCCATTGATAGTATTGTGTATTATAGTTAAAGTCATGGGTGTTTACATACATTTGAACAGCTCCATTTTCTCTTTTCCAATTCACACTATCAATGACTGGATTATAAATAATTGGACTGAAATCGGAAACATATTTTTTCCCATCCTTAGTGGCAATATTAAGACGGTATTTTTGATTATTGTTCAAGTTCAATCCATTCGTGCTATAGTTACCTTTGCTTATTTCGGTAAGTGGTCGAACGGAATTGTCTTCCCCCTCAACTTTCACGATTGCGCCGGCTTCGTAAATAATGGATTGGTTTTGTAAACCTGATGTTCGTGAAAGGACAATTTTGGTTTCCCCAACGCCACTATTAATGGTTCCTTCTACAACTAAATATCCTGTTGCTGAAGAAATAACTGGTGAGATATACTTTTCCTTGCATCCGAACAATACAAGTAAGCAAAACAAAATCGTTGTTAGTGCTGTTTTCATATTGCTTATTTGAAGTTGATATTTAAATTAATATAGGGTATTGCATTTCCAAATATGGATAGTTTATAGCCATTTACAGCACCATTTTCGGAAACATAATATATTGAATATGGATTTTTCCTACCCGTTAAATTATATACACCAATAGACCAACTATTATGGGTTAACTGATGTACTTTATGATTGCCTTCGATATTCATTGAAAAATCGGCTCTAAAATAATCAGGGATACGATAAGCGTTCCTATCTGCATATAAAGTACGCATTGAACCACCATAGGAGAATACGCTAATTGGTAAAGTAATTGGACGCCCAGTGCTATAATTGCCATTCATTGAAATACTAAATCGATGACTAAATTTATAATTTGCAATAATGGTAAGGTCGTGTGGCTTGTCGTAATTGCTAGGGTAGTATTGACCTTGATTAATAATTTCTCCCGCAGCAGGATCATTTGCCTTTAATAAAACCCTCGACCATGTATAACTAATCCATCCATTTAGTTTTCCGGCAATCTTTTTTACTAAAAATTCTACACCATATGCTTTCCCTTGTGTCTCTATGACATCAGTTTCGATATGGTGGTTCATTACTAACTTGGCACCACTCTTATAATCTAAGTAATTATAAATGTTCTTATAATAAACTTCTAATGAGGTTTCGATGGTATTAGAATGTAAATTTTTATAAATTCCCAATGAAATTTGGTCTCCAGTTTGTGGTTTGATATTAGGATCACTCAATTTCCATATATCAGTAGGAGCCATCGCATTGGTATTGGATAAGGAATGAATAAATTGTTGCTGTGTGTTAAACCCGGCCTTTACTGATAAAGTCTCGTCAATGACATACCTAAGCCCTAAACGATATTCTGGGCCACCATAAGTTTTAATTATTTTACCTGCGCCATAGTTAACGGTGCGCAAAATATTATCCTCTGATCTCGCTAAGCCCGTTGGATATTCATTAATAGCTTGAGCCCCTATACTATTAAATGCAGCAAGTCTTAAACCGGCATCTAGTTTTAAATTACTTGTAATGGTATAGTGGTCGGTAAGGAATAATGCACTTTCTAAGGCTTGTTCAGGAGCAACAACATCTTTGATAACTAAGGACTTGCTGCCTAATGGCTCATAAGTGCCTGGATGTAAAGTATAATATAATGTGCTTAAGCCATACTCAAAACTATGTTTACTATTAAAATTGTAATTAAATAATGCTCTAAAATAAGATTGTTGTATATCAAATCCAACCTGGTATGCCGATAATGGAAGTCGTTGACTGTTTATGGCATATTCATATTGATCTTTGCCAATAGTAAATGAAGCATTTTGTTTATTGTTAAAAATATGCTTCCATTTAAGTGCAATATTTTTATTGCTATAACCATAGGCCGTATCACTGTTTAAATTAAATTGATCTTTACTTAAATAGGTGGTTAAGTAAATGGTATTGTTTTTGTCTATTTGATGATTCGCAATAAAATTAAGGTCATAAAAATTGGCCTTGCTATTTTTGTACTGATCGGGTAAGCGGTCAAATAACCAATTTGAATAGGTTGATCTTCCGCCAAGAATAAAGGATGACTTATCTTTTACAATCGGGCCTTCTACATTTACCCTGCTTGTTAAAAGTCCAATGCCCGCTGAGCCAGTAAATTCTTTTTTATTGCCTTCTCTACTATTAATATCTAATACCGAAGCCAGTCTTCCACCAAAATTCGCTGGAATGCTACTTTTATAAAGTTCGATATTGTTAATGAGTTCAGGGTTAAATGCCGAAAACATGCCAAAAAAGTGGGATGGGTTGTAAATGGTAGCGTCATTAAATAAAATTAAATTTTGATCGGCAGCTCCACCTCGGACATTTAATCCTGTACTTGCTTCGCCCACTGTTTTAACCCCAGGCAATGTCGTTACGGCTCTTAATACATCGGCTTCGCCAAAAACAACAGGAACTTGCTTTACGGTTTTAATATCTAATTTTTGTACGCCCATGATCGCCCCTCGAACATTGCTCATTTTTTGAGAGG
>CANGMV010000023.1 GCA_947454745.1 Bacteroidota bacterium
GTCTTCTAAAGCCGGAACCCAGTCAATTTCCAATGCCAGTATTTCGCGGCAAATATAATCGGAAAATTCATTAATGGAGTCCTTCAAATTTGTGTTATCCACAATTCGGAGTAAAATCTTGTCTGTAAGCTCAAAATTGGCCTCTTTTCTGATATTTTGGACCCTATTTACCAATTCTCTGGCGTTTCCTTCCTTCAATAAAGCCTCACCTAGGGTTATATCCAAGGCAACAGTTAGGGCGTTTTTTACCGCAACACTCCATCCTGGGATATCCTCCGCTATAATTTCTACCTCAGCAACCAACAATGGAATCAATTCACCCTCTACATCCAGCTGAATGGATCCATCCTTCTCCAATTGGCTAATTTGAGCTTGACTTAATGCCGTGATCACCGCCGAAGCTTGTTTCATTTTGGTACCTAACTTAGCGCCCAATAATTTGAAGTTCGGCTTTAATTTTTTGCTAATCACCCCTTCGGTCTCGGTGATATAATTTATTTCTTTAACATTCACTTCGGCCAAAATAAGTTCCTCCATTTGTTCAATGGCTGCTTTCATTTTTGGATCCAAAACTGGAATTAATATTTTTTGTAATGGTTGTCTTACTTTGATATTTACTTTCTTACGAATAGACAATACCAACGAACAAATATCTTGTGCCATTTGCATACGATCTTCTAAGGCAGTATCCATTTTTGAAAGATCTGCTTTAGGAAAATCTACATGATGAATAGAAGTTGCATTGTGTCGCTTTGTAATACCATTTAAATTTCTGAAAACTTGATCACAGAAGAAAGGAGCAATCGGAGCCATTAATCTAGTAATTGTTTCAAGACATTCATACAAGGTTTGATAAGCAGCAATTTTATCGTCGGTATAAGTACCTTTCCAAAAACGTCTGCGACATAAACGTACATACCAGTTACTCAAATGCTCGTCCACAAAGGTTTCTATGGCACGGCCAGCAATGGTTGGCTCAAAGTCATCCATCGCAGTTGTAACTGTTTGTACCAGTGTATTTAATGAAGAGATAATCCAACGATCAATTTCTGGTCGCTTATTTACAGGAATATAATCTTGTTCGAATTTAAATCCATCCACATTCGCATACAAAACAAAAAACTGATAAGTATTGTATAAAGTGCCAAAGAATTTTCTTTGTACTTCCTGTATACCCGATAAGTCGAATTTTAAATTATCCCATGGCGACGCATTGGTAACCAAATACCATCTTGTTGCATCCGCACCATAAGTTTGCAATGTTTCGAATGGATTTACTACGTTACCTAAACGCTTACTCATTTTGTTGCCGTTCTTGTCCAACACCAAACCATTACTCATAACGGCTTTGTAAGCAACGCTGTCAAATAACAATACGCCCAATGTATGTAATGTGTAAAACCATCCACGCGTTTGGTCTACCCCTTCGCAAATAAAATCAGCAGGGAAGGCTTGTCCTTTATCGATCAAATCCTTGTTCTCAAATGGATAATGCCATTGCGCATAAGGCATGGCCCCGGAATCAAACCAAACGTCTACTAAGTCCGATACGCGTTTCATAGGCTGACCGCTTGCACTTAATAATTCAATTTGATCTACAAAAGGTTTGTGTAAATCCACGTCTAATTTACCATCGATGATTTGCAATTGCACATCCTTATTATATCCTTTCTCCTTAGCAGCAACATAAGCAGCCGTTAATTCGTCTATCGATCCAATGCAAATTTCCTCCGTGCCATCTTCGGTTCTCCAAATAGGCAAAGGAGTTCCCCAATACCTGCTTCTTGATAAATTCCAATCCACCATATTCTCTAACCAGTTGCCAAAACGGCCCTCTCCCGTACTCTTTGGTTTCCAGTTAATGGTTTTATTTAATTCTACTAAACGATCCTTAACCGCCGTTGTTTTAATAAACCAAGCATCCAATGGATAGTATAAAATTGGCTTATCGGTTCTCCAACAATGCGGATAATTATGTTCATATTTTTCAACCTTAAACGCTCTATTTTCTTTTTTCAATTTCACACAGATGTCTACGTTTACATCGACATATTCTTTTTCGTCCTTGTAATTTTTTACATAACGTCCGCTAAATTCTCCTACGCCCTCTATAAATTTTCCTTCTCTATCAACAAGCGTAATGATGCCTAAATTATTTTTCTGTCCAACTTTATAGTCATCTGCACCAAATGCGGGCGATGTATGTACAATACCCGTTCCGTCTTCCGTGGTTACAAAATCGCCTATTATAATTTTAAATGGATCCCCTTCGAATGTTGTTGGATTATTTGCTTCAAATGGCATTAACTGCTCATATCTTAATCCATTTAATTGCGCTCCTTTACATTCTGCAATAATTTTCCAAGGCACAATTTTATCACCTTCTGCAAATGTTTCAATAGTCAATCCTTCTTCTTTAAAATATTTGGATAGTAATGCTTTTGCCAATACTACATTTACTGGCATTGCCGTATAAGGATTGTAAGTTGCTACTAAAACATAGTCAATGTTAGGACCAACTGTTAAGCCTAAGTTAGATGGCAATGTCCAAGGAGTTGTTGTCCAAGCCATGTAATACACATCCTGATTGTTTTTATTAGCAGCTGCTGCATCAAACAAAAACTGAGACTCATTTGATTGTATTGCTTTAAACATTACAACTGCAGATGTATCTTTTACGTCCTTGTAGGTACCCGGTTGATTTAATTCATGTGAGCTTAATCCCGTTCCTGCTGCAGGAGAATATGGCTGTATACTTACGCTTTGGTATAGGTATCCTTTTTTATAAAGTGTACTTAATATCCACCAAAGTGTTTCGATATAATTGTTTTCGAAAGTGATATATGGATTATTTAAATCCACCCAATAACCCATTTTATTCGTAATGTCATCCCACTCTTTCTTATAACGCAATACTGCTTCGCGACATTTTTTGTTATATTCTTCGACAGAAATTTTTTTGCCGATATCTTCCTTGGTAATACCCAATTCTTTCTCAACACCTAACTCTACGGGCAATCCATGCGTATCCCATCCTCCTTTTCTTTTTACCTGAAAACCTTGCATGGTTTTATATCGACAAACCATATCCTTTAAAGTTCGAGAAATTACGTGGTGAATACCCGGCATTCCATTGGCACTTGGTGGTCCTTCGTAAAATACAAATGGAGTTTTACCTTCACGTAAACTAACTGATTGCTCAAATGCCTGTTCTTTTTTCCAGGCGGCTAATATTTCGGCCTCGATTGAAGGCAGATTTAGGCCATTAAATTCTGGGTATTGGTTGCTCATAAAACGCTTATCCTAGCTGATTTTTAGGGCACGAAGGTACGAAATTTTAGGCTATTCAGCAGGGGTTTCGGCAGTAGGGGTTGAATCCTCGGGCATTTTCCCGAAAAATTTGCCCTGAAATACAAATAAGGTAATAACGCCTGTACTAATCGCCATATCCGCAAAATTGAATACTGGACGGAAAAACTCAAATTCCTCGCCTCCCCAAATTGGGAACCAAGTAGGGAAATGAGCATCACGGACAATCGGGAAATAAAACATATCCACTACTTTGCCGTGTAAAAACGGGGCATAGCCACCATATTTCGGAAAAAGCTGCGCCACTTGAGTAGTGTACGGCACGCTTTGCTCAAAAATCATTCCGTAAAACATACTATCTATCAAATTGCCTACAGCCCCAGCATAAATTAAGGCTGCGCAAACTATAAAGCCATTGTGGTATTTTTTTTCTATGAACCCTTTTATCAAAAACGAACCCCAAATCACTGCTACCAATCGGAATAAAGTAAGTATGATTTTTCCAAAGCCGCCTCCGAATTTTAAGCCCCAAGCCATACCCTCATTCTCTACAAAATGCAGCCTTGCCCAAGCACCTATCATGGAATGTTCCTCGCCAATAAAAAAATTAAGTTTGATATAAAACTTAATAGCTTGGTCTATAAATAAAATTAGCAGAATTAATGCGATTACTTTTTTCCCGTTCATGCGTTTGTTTGAATTGAGTGCAAAGATAAGACAAGTGATGTTACTCTATTATTAGTATTTTGTTATTCTTTATTCGCCTTGAGCATTTTTTGCTTATTGGTAAATATGGAATACAATATAGAGCCAGTGATGCAAAATAAAATCACAAGCAAGGAAAGGATTACTTGTGCATTTTTGTCCATCCATATATTAATATAATGCTCCCCTAACATCTTGGCTCCTATAAATACGAGTACAATGGCTATGCCTTGTTGCAAATGTTCAAATTCATTCACTGCACCTCTTAATAAAAAGAACAAAGACCTTAATCCTAAAACAGCAAAAATGTTGGAGGTGTAAATCACCAAGCTATTGCGTGAAATGCCCATTACTGCTGGAATAGAGTCCAATGCAAATACCAAGTCAATTGCAGCCAATAACACTACTACTACAAATAAGCTTGTGTACACGGGTTTGTTATTATGGTCTCTGATCACAAATTTTCCATCACCATCGGTTGCGCCGATTGGCAATATCTTTTTTATGAATTTATATACGCCCGACTCATGTGGATCAAAATGATCTTCTTCCTTAGCAACAAACATTTTGTATCCTGTATATACTAGGAATACTCCAAAAACATATAAGATCCATACAAATTTTGCTACCAATGCCACCCCTAAAGTGATGAAAATAACACGGAACACAATGGCGGCTAAAATACCTATCAACAAAACTCTCGGGTAATTTTTTTCTTTTACTTTAAATGCATCGAATATTAAAATAAAAACAAAAATATTGTCAATACTCAAACTCCATTCCATCAAATAGCCACTCAAATATTCTAGCCCAATTTTTTGTCCTTCTTCTATCCATAAAAAAACAAAAAAAGCAAGGGCCAATAATACCCACAAAAAAGTTTGCTTCAAGGCTTGGGAAATACTTATGATTGAATTTTTTTTGCTCATAAAACCCAAATCTAAAATAAGGGCAAATACAATCACGCATCCAAACACTGCGTATACTATTTGATCGGTTGTCATGGGTTAAAGTTAATAAAGAAATATTAGGCCGCAAATAGCCCTTTTCGATAACGCGTCCAAATGCCAAAAACTACCCATAAAATTAGCAATGGGCCTACTAACAATGCCAATTGCCAATACATTCTTGTGTTCGCTAACTTTTCCTTGTCCAAGAGTCTTAATACCACCACTTTGTTTCTGCTCTCTAATAAACCTGCGGGTTCATTTAGCGCTGCAATGGCATTTACATAAAAGCTGTTATTGGCAAATTGGTACTCCTCAAATGGAAGCATCCCCATGGGCAAAGGCCTTAATCCGCCTTCTTGCGTTTTGGTAGTTTTATTGGTAATGATATCGGCGTCGGCAATGACAATTTGCTTTGAAACTACATTCCCTTTTGCAGCAAAATCATGTCCTGTATATATCTTAAAACTATCTCGGACCACACTGCTAATCCGATTAGCATACAAAGAATTGAATTTGCCCTCCAACAATACCGCAATTGATACATGGTGTTTTGTAAAAGACAACATCTCCGATTCATCTTTAACACTATTTAAACTCACTACATTCGGAGTTGCAATAAAACGGGTATTGGTATCGGTACTTAATAATATTGTTTTTTTGATTTCCTTATTTGCAAGCGTATCAATACTGGAAGGGAATAAAGACAATACCCTATCCATATTTTGTGAAATGGGCGCATTGTCATTTCCATTTAAAAATGGATAGTAAGGCCAAGGTATTCTTTGAATCATCGGTGCCCCGTCGGCCTGCTTACCCACTACTATAGGGAGTTTAGCACAATTTAAGTCTTGTACTAAATTTGCATTAATGCGCACTCCGTATTTAAACAATAAATCATCCAGTCCCAGTCCACGATCAAAAGCAATATAAGAACCACTCGTTTTTTGAAGGCTATCATATTCGGCATACAATTTGTCAATAGCCCAAATAATATTTCCACCCCCCATCACATACTGATCCAATTTTAATTTATCGGCATCGGTAAACGGCTGAGTTGGTTTTACAATTAATAAGGTTTTGATTTTTCGCGCATCGGGGTACCCTTTCTTTAAATCAAATACCGTTAAGTGATATTGATTTTTTATGGAGACACCTAAATCATTGACTGATAAATCCACCGGTTCACCATTACCAATTAAATAACTGATTTGAGGAACCGTCGTGCGATTTAATAAATAAATGGCTTGTACAAACTTGTGTTCCAATAAAGCTTCAGCAGCATTGGCACTTGCTTCTAAATCCTCTACTGGAATATCTTTGACAACATTATACGGTTTAAAATATTTCTTACCAGAGCGTAAGTCAATAGCCATCGGCTTTTGACCTTGAACTTCCACAAGTGCGCCAGGAATTAGTAATTGGTCCACACGCTTGTCGGATGCATTGCCTTGATCCTGCACACGCTCAATTGGCACCCCCATTTTAGACAAACTATCATACAATTGATACAAAGCTGTATCCGCATACATTTTACTTGGCACTTCCAATTGCCATTGTATATTTTGCGGATTCATTTGCTGCAACTGATTTAATAAAGCCACTGCTGATTGCGCGATTTTCTTATAATAAGTAGGAATCTCTCCGCCTAAATACAAATGAATTTTTACAGGAGCACTTATGCTTTTTATGATTTCACTTGAACTTGCACTTAAAGTATAGCGATGATCCTTGGTTAAATCCAATTGCGTGGGAAAAAGCGTAACTATATAGTTTACCGCAATAATGCTAATAAGTACCAATGTGTTTTTGATCTTCCCTTTTATTTGTTCTATCGCACCAATACCAAATAAAACAACCAAGGATATAAAGTAAAACAGATCTCTTAATGTAATGACACCCTTGTTCCCATTTTGATAATGACTTGACAATCCTAACTGCTGTACATAAAAATCAAACCCATTGTTGAAAACGGAAATTGCACTTAGCCAATCAAACCCTTTATACATTAATGCCGAAATGGCAATTGAAAATAACAATGCAATTAAACCATTCTTGGTGATGCTACTTGTAAATACGCCAATCGCAGTATATACCGCCGACAAACATATTAATCCCCAATAAGCGCCAATGGTTGCACCCCAGTCCAATCCTCCCACAGCACTTAAACTATCCAATGCAACTGCATATAATAAGGTGGGCAAAATTGCAACCACTACAATTAAAAACGAACCTAAGAATTTAGCTGCCACTAATTGCACTTGCTTTATTGGCAAACTCACTAACAACTCATAAGTACCTTGTTTATACTCTTCCGAAAAACTGCGCATGGTTATGGCAGGAATCAATAAGAGCAAAAACCAAGGTGCAAAATCAAAATATACTTGCAATGAAGCATAGCCAAAGTCGAAGACATTATAGTTGGGCAATACAAACAAAAACAAACCATTGACTAATAAATAAAAGCCAATGATTAAATAGCCTGTTAAGCCACTAAAATACTGCGTCCACTCTTTTTTGCAAATTGCCCACATAAGCTTCAAAGCTACTAAATATTCGTTTGCATACTATACAGCAAAATGCCCCAGTTTGAACTAGGGCATTTTGAATAAATTATTTAATTTTTCGGTTACACTGCGAAGCTTTCTCCACATCCACAGCTACGACTTGCATTGGGATTGTTAAAGTAAAACCCTTTGCCATTTAAACCGTCCGAAAAATCCAATTCGGTATTGACCAAGTACAAGAAGCTTTTTAAATCGGTTACTATTTTTACACCATTGTCCTCAAACACCTGATCCATGGGCTTGATTTCGTTGTCAAAGTCTAACTTATAGCTTAACCCTGAGCAACCACCACCCACTACACCTACTCTTAAAAAATAAGTGCTGTCGTTTGCGATTTCAGCGTCCTGCATCAGTTGAACAACTTTTGCCTTAGCCTTTTCACTCACCAAAATAGTGTTCTCTGCTACTGTACTCATGTCTTATAAATTAGTGAATGCGCTCTTCGAATACCAATTCTTCTAAACCATTCTTTTTACGGTAATCGTTGATTGCAGATTTGATTGCATCTTCGGCTAAAACTGAACAGTGAATTTTTACTGGAGGTAAATTTAATTCCTCTACTAAATCCATGTTGTCGATTTTAACTGCCTCATCAACCGACTTTCCCTTTAACCACTCAGTAGCTAATGAAGAAGATGCGATTGCTGAACCACAACCAAATGTTTTGAATTTTGCGTCAGTAATAATACCTGTTGCATCGTCCACTTGAATTTGCAAACGCATAACGTCTCCACATTCTGGTGCACCTACTAAACCGGTACCTACACTTTTTGATGCTTTATCTAAAGTTCCTACATTTTTAGGATTAGAATAATGATCGATTACTTTATCTGAATATGCCATTGTTGTATGTTTTAGTTGTTTTGATAAATGTTATGAAACTTGAAATATTTTAGTGATGTGCCCATTGAATTGCATCAATATCCACGCCTTCTTTAAACATTTCCCACAATGGACTCATCTCTCTCAATTTTAAAACAGTATCAGTTACTGCCTTAATTGTGAAATCGATTTGCTCTTCGGTAGTGTAGCGACCTAATCCAAATCTTAATGAGCTATGTGCTAAGTCGTCCCCAAGACCTAATGCTTTTAACACATAACTAGGCTCCAAAGAAGCCGATGTACAAGCCGATCCTGATGACAAAGCGATATCCTTGTTGAAGCCCATCATTAACCCTTCACCCTCTACATATTTGAAAGAAATATTACTTACATGTGGCAAACGATGTGCTGGATTTCCATTCACATATGACTCGTCGATTTGCTTTAATGCGTTTTCTAATTTATCTCTTAATTTAGAAATTCTTGCCGTATCCGCTTCCATATCGGTTCTTGCGATTTCGGCAGCTTTACCAAAACCTACAATACCTGGAACGTTTAAAGTACCACTACGCATTCCTCTTTCGTGGCCACCGCCATCCATTTGAGCAGTTACTTTTACTCTTGGATTTTTACGACGAACATACAATGCGCCAACACCTTTTGGCCCGTACATTTTATGTGCTGTAAATGCCATGATATCAATGCCATCTGCAATTACGTCTACAGGAATTTTACCTACCGCTTGTACGCCATCTGTGAAAAATAATGCGCCATGCTTTTTAGCAATTGCACTAATTTCTTTTACTGGTTGTACTACTCCGATCTCATTATTTGCATACATGATTGCCACTAATATAGTAGTTGGTCTCATTGCAGCTTCCAATGCTTTTAAATCAATCAATCCGTCAGGTTGAACTTCTAAGTAAGTAACTTCAGCACCTAATTTTTCTAAGTGCTTACAAGTATCTAAAACAGCTTTATGCTCAGTTGTACAAGTAATAATGTGATTACCCTTGCTTGCGTACATTTCGTATACACCTTTGATTGCTAAATTGTCGCCTTCAGTTGCTCCTGAAGTGAAAATGATTTCTTTTGGATCAGCGCCAATTAACTTTGCTACTTGCTCACGCGCGTAATCAACAGCTTCTTCAGCATGCCATCCAAAGGAGTGGTTTCTACTTGCAGCGTTTCCGAAATTTTCGGTAAAATAAGGAATCATCGCTTCCAATACCCTTGGATCCATTGGGGTAGTTGCGTTATGATCAAGATAAATAGGTAATTTTAACATGTCTGTGTTTGATTTTTCA